>DATAZJ010000479.1:0-4422 GCA_036272115.1 Rhodopila sp.
GTACCTCGGGCCACTGATCCTCGGGCCACGGTTCCTCAGGCACTGATCCTCGGGCCACGGATCCTCAGGCACTGATCCTCGGGCGACTGGTCGATCCGGACGGGGCGGTGGCCAATTTGATGCCACCGCGCCGGTCCATCTGATTTTTTGTGACAAGGATGCCGAAGCCCGGCCGCGTCCTTGTCATGCCGTGTCGCCAATTCCCCCATTTCACGCCGGTAAACCGCGATCCGTCGTCAGGCCGGCCGGTCGCGGCGCGGCGGCGGCGGCGCACACCCAGGCTTCCCTGAGACCACCCTGGCATTGTATGCGATAGCTTTGGGCATCCCTCCGCAAGGGGCGCGCCGAAGGAATGACCGCAAGGAACCGAATGGAATCGCGGATCGAGCGTCTGTGCGTCGAACGAGGCCTCAAAATGACCGGTCAGCGCCGGGTCGTCGCGCGGGTGCTGTCCGATGCCGGCGACCATCCGGACGTTGAGGAACTGTATCGAAGAGCCTCCGCGCTGGATCAGCATATATCGATCGCGACGGTGTATAGGACGGTGCGGCTGTTCGAGGAGCAGGGCATTCTGGAGCGCCGGGATTTCGGTGGGGGACGGGCCCGCTATGAACCGTCCGAGGACGGTCCGCATTACCACCTGATCGACGTCGAGACCGGCAAGGTCATCGAATTCCAGGACCCCGAACATGAGCGGCTGATGCATGCGATCGCCGCGCGCCTGGGTTTTGACGTCGTGTCGCTGCGACTCGAACTGTTCGGGCGCCGCCGAGGAGCAGCGGGATCGCCACGCTCCGAGGTAGCGCTGGCCGAGGTAGCGCTGGCCGAGGTAGCCCGGCCCGAGGTAGCCCGGCCCGAGGCGGCCCCACCTGAGGCGGCCCCACCCGAAGCGGCGCGATCCGAGTTTGTGCCCGGGACAGCGGACCCCGGCCGCGACTCCAATACTGCCGGCCGCGAGCCGCGGCTCCGTGACACGACCAAAGGGGCCAGCCGATGAGCCAGCGGAACACCGCCACGGACGCACCCCAATCAGCCACGCCGTTCGCCGAGATTCGCAGCGGCAATCTGGGGGTCCGGCTGGCCACGGACGAAGCCGAGATCGATGCCGGACAGGCCCTGCGGTACCGCGTGTTTTACCAGGAACTGGGGGCCCGGGGCGATACCGACACCATCCGTTCGCAGCGCGACAAGGACATCTACGACACCGTCGCCGACCATCTGCTGGTGGTGGATCACGCCCTCGGTGAGGGGCCGGAAAGTGTCGTCGGCGTGTACCGGCTGATCCAGCGAGAAGGGGCGCACCGGATCGGGCATTTTTATTCGTCGGACGAGTATGACATCGCCCGCATCGAGGCGATTCCCGGCCGTATCCTCGAGCTTGGCCGGTCCTGCGTCGATACCGGCTATCGCAACCGCTCCGTCATGCAGTTGATGTGGCGCGGAATCGCTGCGTATGTCTTTCTGCACAAGATCGAACTGATGTTCGGTTGCGCCAGCCTGCCGGGCATCGATCCGGATGCCCTGGCGCCGGAACTGACCTACTTATATTACAACCACCTCGCACCGGCGGCGATCCGGCCGCGGGCCCTGCCCCACCGCTATGTCGAGATGCGCCGGATGCAGCGCGATGACATTGATTCCCGAGCGGCGTTGACCCGGCTGCCGCCGCTGATCAAGGGCTATTTGCGATTGGGCGGTTTCGTCGGCGACGGCGCGGTCATCGACCCGCAGTTCAACACCACCGATGTCGCCGTGGTGGTGCAGACCGACCTGGTGACCGACAAATACCACAAGCATTACGAGCGGCAGAGGGGGGAGACGGCGGTCTGAAAAGATGCGGATGCCGTTTCGACTGACCGGCGGGCTGGCCTCGCTGCCGGAAAGGGTGGCGGCGTTGCGCGGATGGCGCGCCGACCTTGCCGCCGTGTTGGCGGGTGTGGTCTCGGCCCTGGCGCTGCCGCCACTGTACGGCTTGCCGGCCCTGCTGATCGCGATACCGGCGCTGCTGTGCCTGATCCGGGGCGCGCGGGGACCGGCAGTGGCGGCTCGGCGCGGCTGGTGGTTCGGTTTCGGTCTGTATGTGGTCGGGCTGTACTGGATCACCGAGGCGATCCTGTACGAGGCCGCGCGGTTCTGGTGGCTGGTGCCGTTCGCGGTGCCGGGGGTGGCCGCGATCATGGCGGTGTTCGTCGCGATCCCCGCCGCGGTGGCGTGGTGGGCGCGTCCGGGCTGGCGCATGGCGCTGACCCTGGCTGGGGCGTGGGTGCTGGCCGATATCGCCCGCCAGTTCGTCGCCACCGGCTTTCCCTGGAACCCGCTCGGCAGCGTCTGGGAATTTCCCGGACGGCTGGGCGACATCATGATCCAGCCCGCCTCGCTGGCCGGCGTGCACGGCCTGACATTCGCGACCATCCTGCTGGCGTCCATGCCGCTGCTGGGCTGGGCGTGGCGCGCCGGCGGACTGGCCGTGCTGGCGCTGTGGATCGGCTTCGGCATCGTCCGGCTGGATCAGCCGATGCCGCCGGGGCCGGACCTCACCGTGCTGCTGATCCAGGGCAACGTCGCCCAGGGGCAGAAATGGGACCGGACGCTGATGGTCTCGATCTTCCGGCATTATCTGGCGCTGACCCGGCAGGCGGTGGCGGAAGCGGATGGCCATCCGGCGGTGGTCGTCTGGCCGGAGACCGCAAGTCCGGCCTTGCTGCAAACCGACGCCCAGGCCCGCCGTCTGATCGCCGAGGCTGCCGGCGGCAACACCGCCTTGATCGGTTCGGTCCGCTTCGATGACGCGGAACGCCCGCGCAACAGCCTGTTCGCGCTGGGTGCCGGGGGGACGATCGAGGCAATCTATGACAAATGGCACCTGGTGCCGTTCGGCGAATACCAGCCGGATTGGCTGCCGCTGGGAATCCAGGTGGTCCCCGGCGGTGGCTTCGCGAGTGGACCTGGGCCCGCGACGCTGCACATTCCCGGCATCCCGCCGGTTGGTGCGCTGATTTGCTACGAAGCGATATTCTCCCATCAGGTGGTCGACGAAGCGGACCGGCCCGATTGGATGGTCAACATCACCAACGACGCCTGGTTCGGCAATTCCGCCGGGCCACGCCAGCATCTCGCCGCCGCACGCCTGCGCGCGGTGGAGGAGGGCCTGCCATTGATGCGTGCCGCGAACACCGGCATATCAGCCGGATTCGACGCCAGAGGTCATGAGCTTGGCCAATTGGGGATGCAGGTGGCGGGCGTTTTGCCGGTTCACTTACCCGCCCCGATTGTGCTACCTCTGTATGCGCGGGTGGGTCTATTGCTACCGGGAGGCGTGGCGGTCATGGCGCTGATGTGGGGGCTGCTTGGAAAATCGGCACGAAAGGGGAAACGGCCGGCTAAATTTTAATACTGTTTCAGACATATGTTACCGACTGACATAAAAATTCCTGCGAGTTGACAATTTTTGGTTGCAGATACTCCTAAATTCTTATATTTTATGACCTAGTTCCTTGTTCGTAACCGCCGATGGCGTGATAAGCTTGGGACATGTATATGGTCCTCCCACGGAGATGAGGAAAAAAGGCATGGCAGGGGCCGAACAAGTCATTGGGAGCGAGAGAGAGAGTCGACCCAGCCCTATCGATATACACGTGGGTTCTCGCATCCGTCTGCGTCGCACGCTGTTGGGCATGAGCCAAGAACGGTTGGGCGAGTCGTTGGGTCTGACTTTTCAGCAGGTGCAGAAATACGAGCGCGGCGTCAATCGTGTTGGTGCTTCGCGCCTGTTCGACTTGTCCAGGGTTCTGGATGTGCCGATCAGTTTCTTTTTCGACGATATGCCGGACAGTCTTGCCGCCAATTTCGGTGGTGTGCCGCATCGTCGCGCCGGCGGCGTATCGGAACCACAGGATCCGTTTGGTGACGACACGCTCAGCCGGCGGGAAACACTTGAGTTGGTCCGGGCTTATTACCGCATCACCGATCCCTCCATCCGCAAGCGGGTTTTCGACTTGATCAAGTCGATGGGTCCGGCCGAACCCTGATCCGCCTGGCCGGGCGACGGGGCGGAGACGCTGTTCCCTGTCTGGGACCAGCGCTCTTTACTCTGGCCTGGGCTCCGAGTCGCTCGGTGACCTTCGACCCGAAGCGATCACGTGATATTTGTTTTGTCGCGTGATTCACGCCTTCCGGCCTTTGGCCTCAGGCGATCACGCAACATTTGTTTTGTCGCGTGATTCACGCCTTCCGGCCTTTGGCCTCAGGCGATCACGCAACATTTGTTTTGTCGCGTGATCCACGCATTCCGGCCTTGCCTCAGGCGATCACGCAACATTTGTTTTGTCGCGTGATCCACGCATTCCGGCCTTGCCTCAGGCGATCACGCAACATTTGCTTTGTCGCGTGATTCACGCCTCCCGGCCTTGCCTCAGGCTATCA
>DATAZJ010000480.1:0-3052 GCA_036272115.1 Rhodopila sp.
CCGCCTGGACATCGCCGTGATTGGCCGCCCCGCCGCCAAACGCCACCAGATTGTAAAGAGCCACCGCGATCACGATCATGGGGAAGGCGCTCATCAGATATTCCTCTTCACGCCGTTCGCGTGTGTTCGCGATGGATCAGCCAGAGATTGCGGGCATAGATCGGCAACGGCATGGCCTGGCCCATCACCAGCGGCCAGGAGCCCGGCAGCACCGCCAGCAGCAATCCGCGCAGCGGCAGCGCTCCCCAGCCCAACAATAAAAGCCGTTTCCGGCCGACCCTCTGCGCCGCGCGGCCAACCCAGGGGGACATCAGCGCCACGACGCATTGCGGCACCACGATGCAGGCGGCGATGATCAGATTGGCGAAATGTCCGGCGCGCATTGTCACTTCAGACCCGGCCAACGGCAGCATCGCGGTGTTGGACAGATGGAACAGCATCACGCAAACGGCGAAGATCAACAGCCGCCGATCGGACAGCAGGCGCTTCAGACCGGCGAAATCCATCATCCGGCTGGTGGTCTGCGTCCGCGCATAGCCGCCCGCCCCGACCAGCCACAGGGCCACCAGCGCCGGAACGCACAGCCCCGCCGTCAGGAAGAATACGATCCGCGACGAGAAATACGCCCCCGTCGCCCCCATGACCGCGGCGGCGAGTCCGTTGCCGATCGACCCGTAACGGGCGTTTCGCCCCAGCCGCTCCCCCAGCCCGGCATGACCGACCAGATGCAGGCTGATCGCGGCGATCGCCGGCGTGATCACGCAACTGGCCACACCATGCAGCATCTGTGCGACGAGCACCGGCAACTCGTTCGGCCGCAGCGCCAGCAGCAGCGCGGCGATGATGATGCCGACCAACGCCCAGGAGGCGGCCACCCGCTTGTTGCGCATCGAGTCCACCAGGGCGCCGGCGGGAAGCTGGCTGATCAGTGACGTCATCGTCCCGAGTGTCAGGGCGAAGCCGATCTCGATCTGGGTCCATTTATGCGTGGTCAGGTAAACCGCAACGAACGGACCGAACCCGGTCTGCACATCGGCCACGAAGAAATTGACCAGATCGAGCGCTCGGCTTGCACCGATACGCGGGAAAGCAAAACGCTGCGCCATGCGGTTAATGTGCGGCAGGAACGATGTTTACGGGCGTGACGACCGGTGCCGGCTTGTTGGTGTTCAGGAACTCGGGGGCCGCCTTGATCTGATCAGGGGTCATCTCCAGCGTGACCTTGTGCTTCGCGTCCGCGGGATTGAAATGCAGTGCGCTCCAATGCACGGCGACCTTGCGGTTGCCGACGCCCATGAAGCCGCCGAAATCGATGACCGCGGCCTGAGGCTGGCCGTTTGCGTTGACCAGCACATCGACCAGCCGGCCGATCTGCCTGCCCTTCAGGTCGCTGATGGGTTGCCCTAGGATCGCCTCCGCCACCTCGGGCGCGACCGACTGGACGGAACTTAGCGGCGGCGGCGGCGGCTTGGCGGCAGCCGCTTTTGCCGATTTGGGCGCGGTGGGCGCGGAAGGCGGGGTGGGGGTTGGTACGGCCGGCGGGGCGCCCGAAGGCGGGACCGGGGCAGCAGCCTGTGGCGGCGGCTGGCTTCCGGCAGGCGGCGTGGTTGGCGTTGCACCTTGCGAGGGCGGCTGACTTCCAGCGGTTGGGGCCGCGGGCGGCGGCGATTGGCTTCCTGCCGGCGGCGCGGTTGGGGCCGTGGGCGGCGGCGGCTGACTTCCAGCGGCCGGTGCGGTTGGGGCCGTAGGCGGCGGCGGTTGGCTTCCTGCCGGCGGTGCGGTTGAGGCGCCACCTTGCGACTGTGGCTGGCCCCCAGTGGGGGATGCGGTGGGGGATGCGGTGGGGGGTGCGTTCGTCGCACTGCCTTGCGGTGGATTGGGCGCGGCAACCGCCGGGGCCGCCACGCTGGCACCCGGTGGGGCTTCCCCCGCTCGCGCCGCCATACCGGCCGCCGAAGCGACAATAATCCCAATGACCACGGCCACTCGCTGCATCACGCCCCCAAAACCCGAGGTCAACCTCGGCACCAGCTAAACCAGGATCAAGCAGCCGGCCGCGGTCACCCCGTTCACGTTGCGGTGGGGCTCGGCACGACCCGAGAGCCGCGCGACAGCTTAAATGAGGCCAGCAGAATCCCCGAGGCAATCAGCGCGATCCCGAAGGCATGGTAGGGTCGGAATTGCTCATGCAGGAATACCACCGCCAGGATGCTGCCGAACAACGGCATCAGATGGGTGGATTGGCCCGCCGGGCCGGAGCCGATCAATTCCACTCCGCGGTTGAAGAACAGGTAGCCGACGAACGACGGCAATACGGCGGTGTAGGCGATGCCCAGATACGACGGCAGGCCGCCGTGGATCCGAGCGCCGGCGGCGAACTCCCACAGCATGAACGGCAGCATCATCAACGATCCCAGGCCCATCGCGGCGACCAGGAAGCTCAACGGATGCACCTGGGGCCGCTTGCGCAGCGTCACGCAATAGAAACTGTAGATCAGCAGGCCGGCCAGCACCCAGATATCGCCGCGGTTCAGGCGCAGATGCACCAACGCCTGCCATGACCCATGTCCGGCGATGGCGGCGACGCCCGCCAGCGAGACAAGCACGCCGAGCGTCTGCCGGGTGGTCGGGGTTTCGCGGAACAGCATGTAGGCCCAGACGATGATGATCAGCGGCGTCGCCGATTGCAGCAGCAGCACGTTCAGCGCCGACGTGCTGGTCAGCCCAATGTAGGACATCGTGTTGTAGCAGGCGATGCCGCTTCCCGACAGCACCAGCATGATCTTCCAGTGCCGCAGCATCTGTGGCAGATCGGCCTTCAGCCGGGGCCACGCGAAGCCCACCGCGATCACGAACGCACCCGTCCACCGCCAATACGCCAGCGCCACCGGCGGCACCTGCCCGGCCAGCCCGCGCGCGAGCACGATATTGCCCGCCCAAAACAGATTGGCCGCCACCAGCAGGCCCCAGGCGGAATGCCATAGTGATCGGAACATAAGACACCCAACATTGTTCGCGCCGTGGGCTTGGAAACCCGGCCAGCCTGGAGTTT
>DATAZJ010000481.1:0-5673 GCA_036272115.1 Rhodopila sp.
CGCCCGGTAGCGTCCGGCATCCTGCTGGGCGAACAGCAGGGACGCCTGTGTGGCCGCCAACTGCGCCTTCGCCTGGTTGATCGCCGCGTCCTGCAGGCTGATCTGGGCGTCAAGGTTGTGCACGGCGAAGTCGGCGGCGGCGACGTCGGCCGTTGCCTGGTCCAGCGCAGTGCGGAAATCGCGATCGTCGATGCGGGCGAGGACCTGGCCGGCCTTCACCGTGGCGTTGTCGGCCACCAGCACGGTGGAGATGTAGCCCGAGACCTTGGGCGCGATCGTGGTGTAGTCGGCCTGCACATAGGCGTCGTCGGTGGAGACCAAGAAGCGGCCGGTTTCCCAGTACTGGTATCCGTAATAGCCGGCGGCGGCGGTTCCGGCCAGCAGCAGTGCGGCCAGGGCCGAACGGCGCAGGATGGAGCGGCGGCCGGGTTTCGGTGACGGGTCCGAAACACTGGATGTGGTCTCGGCGGTGCCGACAAGTGTCTCGGCGCGCGGCATTGCAACCATGATAGGCTCCTGTATCCAGGGAAACCGCCCGATGGCGGTCCAATTGATCCGGGTGCAAGATGGCGCCTTGTGTTTTGCCTGATAATCGCCGAAACGCGGGAAGGATCATCAAGCAGGAGCGGATAATGCCGGCCCTTCGATGGATCGACTGACCAGCCTGACGGTGTTCGGCCGGGTTGTGGAAACCGGCGGGTTTTCCGCCGCGGCCAGGCGCCTGAACATGTCCGTCACCATGGTCAGCAACCACATCCAGGCGCTGGAGGATCGGCTGGGTGCGCGGCTGCTGAACCGCACCACCCGAAAAGTCAGCCTGACCGAGATCGGCCGAGCGTATTATGAGCGGTCATCGCAGATTCTGGTCGAACTGGAGGAGGCGGACCGTATCGCCGGCGCGCTGCATGCCACGCCTCGCGGGACGCTGCGGGTGAACACCACGATGAGCGTGGTGCGCTTCCTGCGGCCGGTGGTGGCGGAGTTCCTGACTTTGTATCCCGCCGTGTCGATCGACCTGACCGTGGGAGAGCGCATGGTCGATGTCGTGGAGGAAGGCTACGACCTGGTGATCAGGGCCATCCCGCTGGCGGATTCGGGACTGGTGGTGCGCCAACTGACGCCGTGGCGGCATATCCTGTGCTGTGCGCCGGGGTATCTGGAACAGCACCCGCCGCCGATGAACCTCGCCGACCTTGCGCACCACAACTGCCTGCAATTCGCGTTTTATCCGTTCGGAGACGAATGGCGGTTCGAGGACGCTGACGGCAAGCCGGTGTCGGTGCGGGTGCATGGCAACATCGTCACCAGCAGCGGCGAGATGCTGCGGTTGTTGGCGCTTGGCGGCCACGGGTTGTTCCTGGCGCCGATGTTCATGGTTGTGGATGACCTGGCCGCCGGGACACTGGTGCCGATCCTGCCGGAATACCGGACGATGGCGTTTGCCATCAACGCGATCTATCCGCACCGCAACCACCTTTCCACCAAGGTCCGCAGCTTTATCGATCTTCTGGTGGATCGTTTCGCTGAACACAGGAAGTGGATGAATCCGGACCCCAACGCCGGCGTCGTCACGCCGGTGCCGGCCAAGGCGCTGGACCGCTGACCGGCCGCTGAGGCAACCGCCCCCTCGACCATATGGGTTCTATCGCCTAACGTTGGCACTGACCCTCCCGGAACCGCGACCGGGCGGATGGAAACGCGTTAGATCGGGAGCGATGATGTCAAGTCTCAGCTATGCCGCACCCACTTCGGTGGACGATGCGGTTAAACTTCTAGCCGGTTCATCCGGTCTGGCGAAGGTCCTTTCCGGGGGAACCGACCTTCTTGTGCAACTTCGGTCCGGCCGCCTGAAGCCGGACCTGATCGTCGATACCAAGAAAATTCCTGGTATCATCGGCATTCGGGAGGAAAACGGCGGCTTTGTCGTTGGCGCCGCGACGCCAGGCGCGGTGGTCGAAGCGCATGCCGGGATGACGGCCGCATGGCCGGGCCTGGTCGAGGCACTCGACCTGATCGGGTCGACGCAGGTGCAGGGTCGGTGCTCCTTGGCCGGCAACCTGTGCAATGCGTCGCCGGCCGCCGATAGCGTGCCGGCGCTGTACGCCGCCGGGGCGATTGCCGTGGTCGTCGGCGGCAAAGGGCGCCGGGAAGTGCCGGTCGAGCAGATCCCGACCGGTCCGGGCCGCACTTCGCTGGCCAAGGATGAATTCATCCTGGAATTCAAGCTGCCGCCGCGTCCGGCTCGGTCCAGCGATGCCTATCTGCGGTTCATTCCGCGGACGGAGATGGACATCGCCGTCGTCGGCTGCGGCATCAGCGTGACGCTGGATGAAAAGGGCGTCTGCACGGCGGCCCGCGTGTCGCTGGGTGCGGTGGCCCCGACGGTGCTGCTGGTGCAGGCGGCGGCGGATGTGCTGATCGGGCACACACTGGACGCCGATACGTTGGCGAAACTGGATGCCGCCGCGCAGGCCGCCTCCAAGCCGATCAGCGACAAGCGCGGTACGGTCGAATACCGCACCAAGATCGCCGGTGTGCTGGCGCGCCGGGTCGCTGCGATCGCCTTCGATCGTGCGCAAGGCATCAAGAACGGAAAGGCTCATTAAGATGGCAAAGACTTATGTATCCGCTACAATTAACGGCGAGTCCTCGGAATTCCTGTGTGAGACGCAGCAGACTCTGCTGGATGTGCTGCGCGACGTTGTCGGCCTGACCGGCAGCAAGGAAGGCTGCGCGTCCGGTGACTGCGGTGCTTGTTCGGTGATTCTCGACGGCCGCCTGGTGTGTTCCTGCCTGGTGCTGGGCGTCGAGGCCGAGGGCACGACGATCACCACCATCGAGGGCATCGCGCAGGGCGACAAGCTGCATCCGGTGCAGCAGAAGTTCCTGGAACATGCCGCGCTGCAATGCGGGTTCTGCACGCCGGGGCTGATCGTCGCCACCAAGGCGCTGCTGGATGAGAACCCCAATCCGACGGAGACAGAGGCGCGTTACTGGCTCGCCGGGAATCTGTGCCGCTGCACTGGCTACGACAAGGTGATCCGTGCCGTGATGGACGCCGCCGCCGAATTGCGAGGGGAGACTGTTGGATGAATTATGTCGATTCAAGTCTGAAAGTCGTCGGCACCCGTCCCATCCGCCCGGACGGGGCGGACAAGGTGACCGGCCGAGCGGTGTTTGCCGCGGATACGCGGGCGCCGGGGATGCTGTGGGGGAAGATCCTGCGTTCTCCGCATGCCCATGCCCGTATCGTTTCCATCGATACCAGCAAGGCCGAGGCTTTGCCGGGCGTTCATGGCGTCGTTACGGCGGCGGATTTTCCGGACATCCCGTCGGAGGAGGCGTTCGTCGGCGAGGGGCCGATGAATTTCCGTGACCTGGCGCTGAACTGCATGGCGCGCACGAAGGTGCTGTATGAGGGTCATGCGCTGGCGGCCGTCGCGGCATCCACTCAGGCGATCGCCGATCAGGCGCTGGCGCTGATCGAGGTGAATTATGAGGTCTTGCCGCATGTGATCGAGGTCGAGGCGGCGATGGCCGACGATGCGCCGATCCTGCACGACGACATGTTCACCGCCGGGGTCACGCCGAAGCCGACCAAGCCGTCCAACATCGCGAAGGTGGTTACCTTCAAGAAGGGCGATGCCGAGGCCGGGTTCAAGGAAGCCGAGGTGATCGTCGAGGGCACGTATACCACTCAGCCGGTGCACCAGGCCTATATCGAGCCGCATGCCTGCCTGGCGACGTATTCACCGGACGGGCAGATCCAGATTCATAGCTCCAGCCAGGGCCATTTCATGGTCCGCGCCTATACTGCCAAGCTGCTGGGGGTGAATTTGTCCAACATCCGGGTCAATCCGGCCGAGATCGGCGGCGGCTTCGGCGGCAAGACGCTGGTGTATCTGGAGCCGGTGGCGGTCATGCTGTCGAAGAAATCCGGCCGCACGGTGAAGATGCAGATGACGCGGGAAGATGTGTTCCGCGCGTCGGGTCCGACCTCGGGCGCGTGGATGTCGGTCAAGATCGGCGCCAAGAAGGATGGCACCATCGTTGCGGCCAAGCAGGTGCTGAAGTACCAGGCCGGCGCGTTCGCGGGATCGCCGATCGGGCCGGGCTGCATGTGCGGGTTCGCGATGTATGACCTGCCGAATGTCGATGTCGTTGGTTACGACGTGGTCAGCAACCGGCCGAAGGTGGCGGCGTACCGGGCACCTGGCGCGCCGATCACGTCCTTCGCCGTGGAAAGCCTGATGGATGACCTGGCGACCAAGCTGGGCATCGATCCGCTGACGCTGCGGGTCAAGAACGCTGCGAAGAATGGCACCAAGACCCATTACGGGCCGACGCACCAGAACATCGGCTTCACCGCCGTGCTGGACGCCGTCAAGGCGCACCCGCACTGGAAGACGCCGTTGAAGGAAGGCCAGGGGCGCGGGTTGGCCACGGGCTTCTGGTTTAACATCGGCGGCGAGTCCTCGGCCAGCGTGCACGTGAACGAGGACGGATCGGTGACCGCGGCGACCGGCAGCCCGGATATCGGCGGGTCGCGCGCCTCGATCGGCATGATGGTGGCGGAAGTGCTGGGCGTTCCAGCGACGACCGTGCGGACCATCGTGGCGGATACGGCGTCGATCGGATTCACCCATGTCACCGGCGGGTCTCGCGTGACTTTCGCCACCGGCATGGCTGCGACCCAGGCCGCCGAGAAGGTGGTGGAGGACCTGAAGCGCCGCGCCGCGCAGACCTGGGACATTCCGGTCGAGGCGGTGGAATGGAAGGACGGCGCCGCCTATCCGGCCGGTTCCAATGCCGGCGCGTTCGAGCCGTTGGACCTGGCCACGCTGGCGCTGAAGGCGGCCCGCACGGGTGGTCCGCTGATCGCCGAGGTCTCGCTGAATGCGCAGGGGGCCGGCCCCGGCTTCGGCGCGCATATCTGCGACGTGACGGTGGACAAGGAAACCGGCCACGTGACGATCGACCGCTATACCGCGATCCAGGACGTGGGGAAGGCCATCCACCCGAGCTATGTGGAAGGCCAGATCCAGGGCGGCGCGGCGCAGGGGATCGGCTGGGCGTTGAACGAAGAATACATCTACAACGCCAAGGGCCAGATGGAGAACCCGGGCTTCCTCGACTACCGGGTGCCTGTCGCCTCCGACGTGCCGATGATCGAGGCGGTGCTGGTGGAAGTGCCGAACCCGCGGCATCCGTTCGGCGCGCGCGGCGTGGGGGAGGTGCCGATCATCCCGCCGATGGCGGCGATCGCCAACGCCATCCGCGGCGCGACCGGGCTGCGGATGGTTGATCTGCCGATGTCGCCGCCGAAGGTGCGTGCGGCGTTCGACGCGGCCGGCTGATGCCTGTTGTCGTTCTCTCCTCGGGTTCCGCTGGCCAGTCGTTGACCGGTGGCCAGACGGAATTCGAGGTGGAGGCGACAAATTTCCGCCGTCTGGTGCTGGAGCTGGAACGGCGGTTTCCCGGCCTGGGCAAGCAGGTCGAGGAGAGCATGGCGATCGCCATCGACGGCGAGATCTTCCAGGATGCCTATGCGGCGGAATTGAAGCCGAATAGCGAAATTTATCTTATTCCAAAAATTGGCGGTGGGTGAGGCGCTCCCCGTTCAGCCCGGGCTCGGCGGCTGGCTGGGTTGGGATGCTGCATCGTCGTATTTTT
>DATAZJ010000482.1:0-5439 GCA_036272115.1 Rhodopila sp.
AGAGATTTTGCCATACGGTGGCGCGACGGTGCTACAATCACCCTGGGGCCGGCGGCGGCCAGTGTCTCCGGAACGGTTCGATTGATCCCATGAGCTTCGGCAACCCTTATCTGGATGATGGTTTCCTGACCGGCGGCGTGATGTCGCGGCGGTGCGTGGCCTGGGTGTTCGATGCGTTCCTGATCGTGCTGCTGGTCTGGGTGCTGTGGTGGGTCCTGGTGATGTTCGGGCTGCTGACGTTCGGCCTGGGGTTCGGGGCGATGAGCATCCTGCCGTTCGTGCCATTCTGTTACAATTTCCTGTCGCTGCTGGGGTCTTCCAGCGCGACGCCCGGGCAGCAGATGACCGGGCTGACGGTGCGGCGGGATTACGATCTGGGTCCGCCGACGGCGATGCAGGCGCTGGTCTCGGTGCTGCTGTTCTATTTGACCCTGGCGACATCGGGGCTGTTGCTGGTGGTGGCGCTGTTCACGCGCCGGCACCGCACGCTGCACGACCTGGTGAGCGGGCTGGTGGTGGTGCGGGTCCGGGCGATGCGGACATTGACCGAACCGGGCGGAGGCTGGAACATGCACGGCGGAACGTCAGCCCGATGACCATGTACAAACCGCCCCGCCGGCCGCAATTCTTCTACACGACGGCCCCCCTGCCCTGCCCGTATCTGGCGGGACGCACCGAACGCAAGGTGGTGACCGAGATCGTCGGGCCGGATGCGGAAGCGCTGCACGACCGGCTGTCTCGGGCCGGGTTCCGCCGCAGCCACAACATCGCCTATGCGCCGGTGTGCCCGTCGTGCCAGGCGTGCGTGCCGATCCGCATTCCGGTGAACGGGTTCCAGCCGGATCGGACGTTGCGGCGGATCGGCAAGGCGAATGCCGGGCTGGAGGGGTATCGGGTGCCGGCCAGGGCCACCGCGGAGCAGTACCAGTTGTTCCAGCGCTACCAGCAGGTGCGGCACGGCGACGGCGATATGGCGAGCATGAGTTTCTACGATTATCGGGCGATGGTCGAAGATACGCCGATCGAAACGTTCATCATCGAGTTCCGTGACGAGCAGGACCGGCTGTTGAGCGCGTGCCTGGCCGACAAGCTGGGGGATGGGTTGTCGGCGGTGTACAGTTTCTTCGCGCCCGGGCTGGAAAAGCGGTCACTTGGGACGTTCGCGGTGCTTTGGCTGATCGCTCGGGCTCGGGCGTTGGGGCTGCCTTATGTGTATCTGGGGTATTGGGTGCCGGAGAGCCGGAAGATGGCCTATAAGGCCCGGTTCCGGCCGAGCGAGGTGCTGGTGAACGGGACCTGGCGGGTGCTGACGGATGGGGAGATTGCCGGCGACGCAGCCGAGGTGGCGATGGTGTCGGAATCGGCTGGTTGATGGGTGATCCTGACTGGCTGGTGTGGGCTCGGGAGATCCAGGCGATCGCTCAGACCGGGCTGACGTTCAGCAATGACCCGTATGATCTGGATCGTTACGCCGCCCTGCGACGGTTGGCCGGGCGGATCATGGCGGAGCATACCGGCGCCGATCTGGGGCGGATCGAGGGGTTGTTCGATAGCGAAACGGGTTATGCCACGCCGAAGGTGGGTGTGCGGGCGGCGGTGTTCGATGCGTCCGGGCGTATCCTGATGGTGCGGGAGACGGCGGATGACAATCGGTGGTCGCTGCCTGGCGGGTGGGCGGATGTGAACCAGACTCCGGCGCAATCGGTGGTGCGGGAGGTGTTCGAGGAATCCGGCTACCGTGTTCGCGCGGTGAAGCTGGCGGCGGTTTGGGATCGGTCGCGGCACACGCATCCGCCGACGGCGTTTTCGGTGGTGCGGCTGTTTTTTGTGTGCGCGCTGGAGGGCGGGTCGCCTCGGACCAGTGTGGAGACGAGCGAGGTGGGCTGGTTTGCCGAGGCGGATGTGCCGGTGGCGGATTTGTCGGTGCGCCGGACGCTGCCGCGGCACATCGAGCGGATGTTCGCGCATTGGCGGGAGCCGGCGTTGGCGACGGAGTTCGATTAGAGCGGACCGGCTGCACCTGCAGGTAAAGTGCGTGTGCTATGGTCTATTTATTTTCAACTGACGGATGTATTGTGTCCAACCGCAGGTTTGGCTTCGTTCGACTATAGACTACTCGGGTCTACGCCTGCCTGAAGGGCGGTTTGCGTCGCGAGAATCGATACGATCACGGCACCGAGCAGCACCAGAAGGATGAGCGGTAGTTTTGCCATCAGCGTTCCCCTTTTCCTAGAGACCGCCGGAACTGATATCGTTGGTGACGTGATCAGGGCGTGACCGTCGTCGTTCGGTTTGCAATCACGTTCGGCTGACGGTGAGGACGTCCGGATTGACGACGTTGATGGGCTTTCCGGCGGCGTAGGCGTCGATTTGATCGAAAATATCAGTGAACTGGGCCTGATATTCTTCCCGCGTCACATAGCCGATGTGCGGGGTGCAGACTACATTATCCATTGTGAGTAGGGTATTATTGCCGTCGATGACGGGTTCTTTCTCATAGACATCAACCGCGGCCATGCCGGGGCGACCGTTGCGCAGGGCTTGTTCCAGTGCGCCGGGCTCGATCAGCCCTGCCCTGCTGGTGTTGACCAGGATCGCGGTTGGCTTCATGTGGGCCAGGTCGGTGGCCGTAACGATTCCACGGGTTGGCGGGAAAAGTCTCAGGTGCAACGACAGGACGTCGCTGGCTTCGAAGAACGCCTGTTTGGAGGCGGCTGGGGTGTGGCCGTCCAGGCGTGCCCGCTGCAGGGAGGATTCGTTCGACCAGACCAGGATGTTCATGCCGAAGGCGCGTCCATAGGCGGCGACGACGGCGCCGATCCTGCCGTAGCCGAAAATACCGAGCGTCTTGTGGCGGAGGGAGGTGCCGACGCCGATTTGCCAGGTTCCGGCTTTCAGGGCGGCCATTTGTTGCGGCAGTTGGCGTGCGGCGGCCAGGGTCAGTGCCCAGGTCAGTTCGGCGGCGGCGTAGGACGGGGTGCCGGCGTGCTGGCTGGAGGAGACGATGATGCCGTGGGCGGTGCAGGCGTCGATGTCGATGTGGGGGTAGACGCTGCGCTGGCTGATGAGTTTGAGGTTGGGCAGTTGCTCGATGAGCGGGCGCTGGATCCTGGTTCGTTCGCGGATCAGTACCAGGGCTTCGGTGTCGTGGAGGCGTTCGGCGAGGGTGGGCGTGTCCTGGACGTGATCGTTCCAGATGGTGACGTCCTGGCCCTGCAGTTTGGCGAAACATGGCAGGGTGCGGACGGTGTCGAAATAATCATCGAGGATGGTGATTTTCATTGGTCCGTACCCGGTATGGTCGAACGGCGGCCGGTGCTGAGAGGGCACCGGCCGCCGGTCTGAGGGGGGTTACTTCTTGGTGGGCATCATCTTCATGGGCTTGCCCTTGGTCTTGGCGGGCATCGCCATGGTGTCGGATTTGACCTGGCCGCGGATTTCTCCGCCGGGGTTGGCGGCGGTGTGGACGTTTACGTACCATTTGCCGGCTTCGAGGTCGGCCATCTGCGGCGCGGTGAGTGTGGCCTTGCCGGACGCGGGGCTGGTGGGCGCCTTGCCGATCGCCACCGCGACGCCGGCGTTGGCGCCGGGTGCCGCCGGGCCGTGGAAGTGGGCGGCTGTGGCGGGGCCGGTCAATCCGCCGAAGGTGAGTGTATAACTGAGGGTTTTGGTCGAGGTATCGAGTGTGGCGAGCAGGTCGCCGTAGCCGGCGCTTTTGGTGGCTGGAACCTCCGACTTGCCGTCGAGCGAGGCGGTGAAGTGAAGCATGGCCGCCGAGGCGGCGGTTGCCAGACTGAGCGTGAGCGCGGTCGCCAGAAGGGATGCACGCAGCATTGGGGTCTCCTTTTAAGGTTTTCCCGCGCTGTCACGAGATGGCGGCAGGCATACAGGACGCGGTACCGATATCATTACAGGCCTGGGATGAGGCGTCCAGGGGGTGAGTGCGCTTCCAGCAGGGCGTGGCCCTGGTGGGTCAGTTGAATGCGGACGGGTTGGCCTTGGGTGTGGATGCGGGTGATGAGGTTGGCATCGATCGCGTCCTCCCAAACCGTCAGGCGCGGGCATGAGGTGCGCCAGGCGTCCATGACGTCGGTGTAGTCTCGGGGTTCGGTGGCGAGCCAGGCGAGGAAGTCGATGGTCAGGGGGGTCAGGATGTCGGACATGGCGGGGTTCCACGCGAGATCTGGTGCGGAGGATGGGCGTGGTGGGGTTGGCTGTCCAATGCATTCGGGCGGGTTGATCGATACCTTCAGGGTATGAGTGTGGCGGGAAGAAGGCGTGGCCAGGTCAGCCGCCACTGTTTGTTTCGCACGCGTTCGAGGTAGATGTCGTGTTTGGCCTCGGCGAAGCGAGGCGTGGGTCTGAGGACCAGGGCGAAGAGGTCGTTCAGGCCGAATGGGGCGGCGATTTCGAGGCCGGTTTCGCCGGCGCGCCGCACGGCGATGGCGGTGGCCGTCTCGGGCCAGAACCGCAGGGCATCGGTTGCCGAGGTGTAGGGTCGGTCGTCGTTACGTGCGTGCATACGGCACTGATTCTTGACCGACCACCGGATGTCCGGATCCAGTTCTGTCAGGTGCTGTTCCTCGGCGTGGTCGTCGTCGGGCCGGGCGCGGTGGGGATCGAACCAGATGACGTCTATGTCGCTGGCTGGTTTCGATGGTGGGCGGCGGTGCAGGTGATCCCAGACGGCGTTGCGGATGAAGCCGGCGCCGATCCAGCAATCGGGCAGATGCAGCGCATGAACGAGGTCCAGGATGTGGGAACGATGGTGGTCACGCGACAGCAGCGTTAGAAGTTCGGCGGCATGATCCGGGTTTTCGGGCGCCATGGCCAGACGGTTTTCAACGAAAATTCGCTGTGTAGGCGTCGATTTGTGCCAGTGCGCCGGCGGCTTCATCTTGGGTGATGAAGGCGGCGTTGAAGCTGTTCCGCGCGAGCGTAACGATGTCGTCCTTGGACAGGTGCAGGGCGTGCTGGCACTCGATCAGGTTCTCGCTGACATAGCCGTCGAAATAGGGCGGGTCGTCGGAGTTGACGGTGACGTGCACGCCGGCGTCCATCAGGGCCTTGAGCGGATGTTGCGCCAGGGACGGAACGACTTTCAGTCGGAGGTTGGATAAGGGGCAGACGGTGAGCGGGATTTTCCGTTCGGCGAGGTCTCGGACGAGGCCGGGGTCGGTCAGGCAGGCTATTCCGTGGTCGATCCGGTCGACGCCCAGGTCCAGCGCCTGGCGGACGTAGGCTGCGGGGCCTTCCTCGCCGGCGTGGATGGTGGTGCGGAAGCCGTTGTCCTGGCATGTCCTGAAGAAGGTGGTGAACTTGGATGGCGGATTGCCGATCTCGGGGCCGCCCAATCCGATGGCGGGGACGCGGTCGTGCCAGGGGGCGATCTGGTCGAGCAGGGTGAGGGCGTCGGCCTGGGTGCGATGGCGGTGGGCG
>DATAZJ010000483.1:0-2363 GCA_036272115.1 Rhodopila sp.
TGGGGGAAGCGTTCCAGGCGATCGCCGACTTCGTCGCGTCCTTGATCAATGTGGTCGCGATCTGGACGGGTTCCTCGATCTCACCCGTCAGCGCGTCCCACCCGTCATCGAACGGACTGACCACCGAGGGCTCGAAGCGCACCGCCGGATTGGTGACCGCACCTCGGCCGCGCTGCGCAGCCGAGGGCATCCGTATCGCAGACTCCGGTTCCGGCAGGCCTGCCCGATCAAGCGCCGCCAGCGCGTCGCGGTCGGGCGCATTGTCACCCTGCTGCTCCCACTCCTGGGCAAGCTTGTCTGTTCGAGCGAGTTCCGGCATGGTCTGTTCCCCATGTGTTCACGGACACACCATTGCGAACATCACCCGGGCAGTCAAGAACAAAACGTGAAAATATCGGTGGTCATTCCAACCCTGAATGCGGGCAGAACGCTGGCCGCAACGTTGACCGCGATAGGGCCGGTGAATGAGGTGGTGGTCGCCGATGGCGGCAGCACCGACGACACCGTCGCGCTGGCGCAAAATGCCGGTGCGCGCGTGGTCGTGGCTCCAAAGGGCAGGGGAATGCAACTCGGCGCAGGCGTCGCCGCGGCGACCGAAGACTGGCTGCTTCTGCTGCATGCCGACACACGATTGACACCGGATTGGCAGGCCCAGGCCAGGGCACACATTGAAGCCAACCCTGACAAAGCGGCCTACTTTAGCCTCGTCCTGGACAGTGCCGACCCCAGCGCTCGGCATCTGGAGCGGCTGGTCGCCTGGCGGTGCCGATGGCTCGCCTTGCCGTATGGCGACCAGGGGCTGTTAATCCACCGCAACGTCTTGCAGCGCGCCGGCGGCATGCGGCCTTTGCCGCTGATGGAGGACGTCGATCTGATCCGTCGCCTCGGCCGCCACAGGCTGGTTGGACTGACCGCCGGCGCGGTGACATCCGCGGAAAAGTGGGAGAGCGACGGCTGGTATCGCCGCTCCGGCCGCAACCTGCTGTGTCTGTCGCTGTGGTTCCTCGGTGTGCCGGCCGGCTGTATCGCGCGGATTTATCGATGAGAAGCACCGTGGTCGTATTCGCGCGAGCGCCCCGACTGGGCACCGTCAAACGCCGGCTGGCCAGAGACATCGGCGATCGCGCGGCGTTGCGGTTTCACAGCGCGACCTTGCTCCGGTTGCTGCGTTCCCTGCTGCGGGAGCGCCGGTTCCGCACCGTGCTGGCCCTGACCCCGGACGGCGCCAATGACCGGCTGCCGGTCAGGGTGTCTCGTATCGCTCAAGGCCGAGGCGATGTCGGCCAGCGGATGGATACCGCCTGCCGCCAATTTCCCCGAGGCAACGTAGCCATCATCGGCAGCGACATCCCCGATGCGAGCGCCGCCGACCTGCATGCCGCATTCCAGGCCCTGGGCTCGCACGACGCCGTGTTCGGCCCAGCGGAGGACGGCGGCTTTTGGCTGGTGGCCCTAGGCCCGCGCCGACCCGCGCAACCTTTTGTCAATGCGAGGTATTCTACACAGTACGCGCTGGCGGATACGCTGCGAAACTTCCCTGGCCGTCGCGTGGCGTTGCTGCGGAAGCTGCGCGACGTGGACACTGTCCGCGATCTTTCCCCAGCCGGCTGGGCTCTTGCTGGCCGGTCACGTATCCACGACGATCAGCGCAGCGGTGCCGACATGACGCGAAAGGACGAGACCGAATGACCTGGCCGACCCAACAAGGCATCTGGCGCGGCGGCGACCTCCCACTTCGCTCCGGCGCCATGCTGTCCGACTCGTTGCTGTCCTGGAAAGCGCACGGCACTCTGTCGGAGGCAAAGGACAACGTCATCATCTACCCGACCAGCTACGGCGCGCGGCATCCGGATCTGGAGTGGCTGATCGGTCCTGACAACATTCTTGACCCGACACGGTATTTCATTGTCATTTTGGATCAATTTGGCAACGGACTGTCATCCTCACCGTCCAATACGCCGGATTATCCGACTCTGGTGACCGTCCGCGACAATGTCGAGACGCAGCGTCAGGCCCTTGAGGAACTTTTCGGTATCGATCGCGTTGCCTGTGTCTACGGCTGGTCCATGGGTGCTCTTCAGGCCTATCATTGGGCTTTGCTGTTCCCTGATGCGGTGGAACGGATCGTTGTGAATTGCGGCGTCGCGCGTACGGCTGTGCACAACCAGGTGTTTCTGCGCTCGCTGATGGCGACCCTGGAAGCGGCACCGCAACATATCGGTAACGGAAGGTTTTCGTCCGAGCCGCAGGCGGCCAAGCGGGCGTTCGGGCGGATTTATGCGGCATGGGCGCTGAGCCAGGATTTCTATCGTGCCAATCTGCATCTTTCCTGGAGTTCGCAGCCGAATTTGGGCTCCCCGGAT
>DATAZJ010000484.1:0-2208 GCA_036272115.1 Rhodopila sp.
GGTCGCCGATGCGGACGGCAAGAACGGCAAGGGCCAGCAGGTCGTCAAGTTCAGCCCAACCGGCAAAGTGCTGATGAAGCTCGGCAAAGCCGGCATGCCGGGAGACGCCCCCGGTTACTTCAACCGCCCCACAGGCGTCGCCATCGCCCGCAACGGCGACATCTTCGTCTCCGACGGCCACGGCGACGACTCCAACGCGCGCGTCGTCAAATTCTCCAAAACCGGGAAATTCCTGCTGGCCTGGGGCAAGAAGGGCAGCGCCCCGGGCGAGTTCGACGTCCCGCACGCCATCGCGGTTGATTCGCACGAACGCGTCTACGTGGCCGACCGCTCCAACAACCGGATCCAGGTATTCGACGCCAACGGCAAATTCCTCGCCGACTGGCGCCAGTTCGGTCGCCCCAGCGGGGTCTACGTGGACAAGAACGACATAATCTACGTCACGGATTCGCAGACCACGGACAAGGCCGGCTGCCCCACCGACCTCGGCTGCCGCCACGGCATTCGCATCGGCAACACCGCGGACGGTTCGGTCACGGCGTTCATCCCTCGCCCGGCGGGTGACAAGGTCGGGCCGGAGGGCGTGGCCACCGACGCCAACGGCACGATCTACGGCGCCTCGAACGAGGGCAAGCGGGTAGACCGCTTCACCCGGAAGTAAGGGGATCGTCCCGGTGAACCATCGCGCTGCCGATTTCCGGTGACGACGGCCAATACCCGCCGCGGCGTCCGCCGTGCGCGGCGTAGGCATCCAGTGCGTCCGGATCCGGCTGCACTGGCTCGCCGTCCTTCAAAAAAAGCAGACCTTCCCGCCCCGCCGGCATGATCCGAACAAACGCCTCGGCTTCTTCCAGCACCGTTCGCAGACGCCGGGACACAACCCCTGCATCGATCGGCGTGGTCACGGCCAAATCGGCGTAGTCGTCGGGTAGGTAGCGTGCGTTACGCCGGATCTCGGTGATGAGGCTCTCGGGCGAATAGCCGGCGTCTTTGGCGACCGCGGCCCAGATCACCGCCCCGATCGGCAAGTGCCGCTCATGAATATAAAGCAGGTCAAGCACATCGCGCGGTTCGCGCCGCCCAGCCGCCGCCAATGCCTTGTTTGTTGCCAAATCGGCGATGTGCAGGCGGTAGCCGAACAAGTCATCTTTCAATACGGGGAAAAACCGAAAATCGCTGTCGCGGACCCATTCCAGTCGCGTGCTCTCGTCACCCCGCCGCACAATGGCCGCATGAATACCCGGCTCACGCCGCAGCCATTGCATGCCCAGGCCATGTCCCGCCAGCAATGCCGCATCCGCCTCGGACGCCCGCGCAACCGCTTCTTCGCGATCATGGAAAATATCGATGTCATCGGAAAACCGGGGGCCATCCCGATTGAGTACGGTCGCCCCCGCCACGTAGCTGTCCGGGTTCCGATGCGACGCCAGCAGACGCAGGATCGCACTCTGAAGTTCAGAGAGCGGCACGGCAGGCCGCTTCGATTTCCACCGCGAGCGGACGGGCCTTCATGTCGCCCTCCCGCCGCAGGCTTTCCGCCACCACAAGGGCCTGGGCGATCGTCGGACGATGACTGGGTTTACGACTCCACAGCGCCTGCGTACCGTGGTCGTGAAAGGCCTTGCGATAAAGCAATGCAATTGCGTCCGGTGCCGGACGTCCAGCACCGGCCCTTTTCAGTTCGTCAAAGCCGCGCCTATCCAAGGGCATCACATTGTCTCTCTCAGTCATTATGACATAAGAGAACCCGAGACATGTAAATCAAACTGCGCTCTGGCAGGCCATTCTCCGCTCAAACCGTCGCCGGCCCCCCCAGGATGTTCGTTGCCTGCGCCGACAGCACGCCGCCATTCCCATGCACCAGCGCCACCTCCGCACCCGCCACCTGCCGCGGCCCGCACGTGCCGCGCAGCTGCCGCACCGCCTCGATCAGCAGGAACAGCCCGTACATCCCGGGGTGGCAGTACGACAGCCCGCCGCCGTTGGTATTGACCGCCAGCGATCCCCCCGGCGCGATCCGCCCCCCCGACACGAATGGTCCACCCTCGCCCTTCGCACAGAAGCCCAGATCCTCCAGGAACAGGATCGTGTTGATGGTGAACGCGTCGTACAGTGCGCAAATGTCGATATCCGACGCCTTCATACCAGCCATCCGGTACGCCTGAGCGCCCGACCGGATCGCGCCGGTGTGGGTCAAATCCGGCATCG
>DATAZJ010000485.1:0-9559 GCA_036272115.1 Rhodopila sp.
GGAATTTCCAACCGCCACTTTTGGGGAATATTCAGTCGGCGCTGACAGTAGTAGCGTTAATCGATCCGTAATGATAGCCTATCGGCACCGAACTGGCGGACAAAATCCGACGTTCGACGCCCAATTCAGACCCGCGCCTCAAACCGATACGGACTCGCCCCCGCCGTCAGCGGGTCCAGCGACAGCCGGTGTTCCAGCGGCGGAAACGCTCGGCTGCCGCAGTCGGGGCGGTCGCACAGGCGGCAGGACAGGCCGATACCGATTCGGGCCGCGTCCAGGTCCAGGCCGTCGGCGTAGACGACGTCCGCCGCGTTGGTCAGCGCGCAGCCCATGGCGACCACGTGGATCGGCCTCGGCTGGCCCCATTTCACCACGGGCTGGGCGATGGCGGACGCGAAGCACAGATAGGCGGCGCCGTCGGGCAGTTCGGCGACCTGCACCTGCACCGTTCCGGGTTGGGCGAACGCGGTGTGGACCACCCAGCGGGGGCATGATCCGCCGAAGCGGGCGAACGGGAAGCCGGCGGCGGAGAAACGTTTGGAGACGTTGCCGGCCGGATCGACTCGCAGGAAGAAGAACGGCACGCCGCGGGCGCCTTGGCGCTGCAAGGAGGACAGGCGGTGGCAGGCTTGTTCGTAGGACACGCCGAAGCGGGCGGCGATCGCCTCCATATCGTGGCGCAGGGCGGATGCGGCCGTGTGGAAGGCGGCGTAGGGCATGACCAGGGCGCCGGCGACGTAGTTCAGCAGGCCGATGCGCAGCAGCATCGCGGCCTCCGGCGTTGACGGGGCGGCGTCTTTCAGGACGGATTCGACGGCGTCGCGTGCCTCCAGCAGCGCGAGTTGGAAGGCCATGTGGAAGCCGCGGCTTTCGCGCGGCAGGGATTCGGACAAGGCCAGGCCGCGGGTGGCGGGATCGTAACGGCGCAGTGCCTTGTCCAGCGGCTGGACGGTTACGCGGACGCCGTGGACGGTGCGCAGGCGTTCGGCGATGGCGTGGTTCATTTCGGCCGGCGCGCCGGGGGCAAGTTCGGCGGCCAGAGCCTCGGCGGCGTCCTCCAATGCCGGGAAATGGTTGGCGTGGTCGTCGAAGACGTCGCGGACTTCCTCGTTCGGCAGCAGGATGCGGCGGCCGGATGGCAGGGCGATGCCGTTGGCGTCCTCCCGAGCGACGCGCCAGGCTCGGTAGAGGGCGAGGACGGCGCGGGCGGCGTTGGGGCTGCCGGCGGCGAGGGCTTCGACCTCGGCTTCGGCGATGGTGTCGGCGCCCAGGAGTGGGTCGGCGAAGGCTTCGCGCAGGCCGACTTGCAGTTGGCGTTCCTGGGTGCCGGACAGTTCGCCCAGGTCGACGCGCAGGGTCTCGGCCAGCTTGATCAGAAGGGAGGCGGTGACGGCGCGCTGGTCGTGCTCGATCAGGTTGAGATAGCTGGCGGAGATGCCCAGGCGGATGGCGAGGGCCTGCTGGGACAGGCCGCGTTCGGCGCGCAACCGGCGGACGGTGCGGCCGATCAGCGTGCGGGGCATTCTTTACATCCTTTACAGATTTGGCGTGGTGTTTGTGAAAGTGGCTACGGGATTGCGGGGTTTCGTGGCGTTTAGGGCTTCGCATTCGCGGGTGCAATGTGAATTATTCACTCGTTGGTTCACGCAATGAGGGAGTGATGACGATGCGTTCGACGGCTTTGTATGCACCGGATGGGATGACTGGTGGCGGTGGTGACCCGGAGCGGTTTGCCGGGATCAAGCGGGATTACACGCCGGCGGATGTGGAGCGGCTGGCGGGGTCGTTCCGGATTCGCCACACGCTGGCGGAAATGGGGGCGGCCAGGCTGTGGCATCTGCTGAACACCGAACCGTTCGTGAACACGCTGGGGGCGCTGACCGGAAACCAGGCGGTGCAGCAGGTGAAGGCGGGGCTGAACGCGATCTATCTGTCCGGGTGGCAGGTGGCGGGCGATGCGAACTCGGGTGGGGAGATGTATCCGGATCAGTCGCTGTATCCGGTGGATTCGGTGCCGAAGGTGGTGCGGGCGATCAACAACGCGCTGCGGCGGTGCGACCAGATTGCCCGGTCGGAGGGCGGCGGGGATGGGACGTACTGGATGGCGCCGATCATCGCGGATGCGGAGGCCGGGTTCGGCGGGCCGCTGAACGCGTATGAGCTGATGCGGGGGATGATCTCGGCCGGCGCGGCGGGGGTGCATTTCGAGGATCAGTTGGCGTCGGAGAAGAAGTGCGGGCATCTGGGGGGGAAGGTGCTGGTGCCCATTAGCCAGCATATCCGGACGCTGAATGCGGCCAGGTTGGCGGCGGATGTGGAGGGGGTGAACACGGTGCTGTTGTGCCGGACGGATGCTCAGTCGGCGCAATTGCTGACGTCGGATGTGGATGAGCGGGATCGGCCGTTCATTGGTGGGGATCGGACGGCGGAAGGGTTTTTCCGGATCAGGCCGGGGTGTGGGAACGACTACGCGATTGCTCGCGGGTTGGCGTATGCGCCGTATTCGGATCTGCTGTGGTGGGAGACTTCGGAGCCGGATTTGGGGGAGGCGGAGCGGTTCGCCAACGAAATCCATCGGCAGTTTCCGGGGAAGATGCTGGCGTATAACTGCTCGCCCAGCTTCAACTGGAAGAAGAAGCTGCCGGCGGACAAGATCGCGGCGTTCCAGCGGGAGATCGGGCGGATGGGATACCGGTTCCAGTTCGTGACGCTGGCGGGATTCCACAGTCTGAACCTGTCGATGTTCAATTTGGCTCGTGGTTACCGGGATCGCGGGATGGCGGCCTACAGCGAGCTGCAGCAGGCGGAGTTCGCGGCGGAGACGGACGGGTATACGGCGACGCGGCATCAGCGGGAGGTTGGTGTGGGGTATTTCGATGCGGTGGCGATGGCGATCTCGGGGGGGAAGTCGTCGACGACGGCGTTCGCGGGGTCGACCGAGGCGGATCAGTTCCATGACCATGGGGCGGAGCGGCAGGATGGTGGGTTGGTGCATGACCATGAACGGGTGGTCGCCGCGAAATAAGATCGCCGAGGTTTGGGGAGGGCGACGTTGCGGCGGGGCGGGGAGGCGGCGGGGCGAAGGTCCCGCCGCCTTGCTTCGAGCGGGGCCGTAGCGTCTCGCGGTGCGCGGGGTGTTGGGGCGGCGTAGAGTCTCCGTCGGGTTCAAACCGACAGGAGAGTGTTATGGAACAACAGGATAGCCGGCTGGCGTTTACCGTGGCGTGGCAGGTGCGTGAGGGCCAGACCGAAGCGGCGGCGGACATCGTTGCGCGGTTCGCGCCACTGGCTCGGGCCGAGCCAGGGTTGGAACACCTGAGCATTGGTCAATGCGCGACCGATCCGTCCCGGTTCTTGTTTTTCGAGATCTTCAAGGATGCGGCGGCGTTCGCGGTGCACCAGGAGACGGCGCATTTCAGGACCATGATCCTGGAGCAGGCGCTGCCGCTGCTGGATAAGCGGGAGCGCACGCAATACGCGCTGGTGTAACGGCGGGCGGCGCCGGCCGCGAGGGGTGCCTCGGGCCGGCGCCGGTCGATCGCTACGCGGCCTTGCGGCGGAAGGCGTCGAGGCTGCCGGCGTGGATCAGTTCGCTGGGCAGTTGGTGGGCGACGATTTCCTCGGCGAGGCGGCCGACCTCGATCAGGGCGTCGAGGTCGACGCCGGTGTCGATGCCCATTTCCTCGCACAGCATGACCAGTTCCTCGGTGCAGATGTTGCCCGCGGCCTTGGGCTGGCCGGCGAACGGGCAGCCGCCCAGGCCGCCGACGGTGGAGTCGAAGCGGGTGACGCCGAGTTTCAGCGCGGCGTGGGCGTTGGCGACGGCGAGGCCGCGGGTGTCGTGCAGGTGCAGGGCGAGCGTCATGTCGGGCCAGCGGTTGCGGACCTCGTTGATGACGCGCTCGATCCGCATGGGCGTGGCCCAGCCCATGGTGTCGGCGAGGGAGAACAGCTCGATTTTGGCACCGGTTTCGGCGGCGATGGCGAGGCCGTCTTCCAGGGTGCTGATGACCTGGGCGGGGGGGATGTCGCCCTGGTAGTTGCAGCCGAAGGCGGCCATGACGCCGATGCGGGTGACCGGCACGCCCTTGGATTGCTGCAGGGCGCTGTGCTTCTTCATCGCCTCGATGTTCTCGGACGGGCTGCGGTTCAGGTTCTTGCGGGTGAAGCCTTCCGAAGCGGTCAGCGAGATCGAGCCGTTGATGGTCAGTTTGTCCTTGAAGGCCAGCGCGCGGTCGAGGCCGTTGCCGTTGAAGAAAAGGCCGGTGTAGTGGACGCCGGGCTTCGCCTTGAAGCCTTCCACGACCGCCTCGGCGTCCGCCCAGCCGGGGACCAGGCGGGTGTTGACGAAGGAACAGGCCTGGATGTGGTGCAGGCCGGTGTCGGCCAGCGCCTCGATCAGGCGGATCTTGTTGGCGGTGGGAATGGGGCCGGGTTCAATCTGGAAGCCCTCGCGCGGGCCTTCTTCGTGGATCTCGACGTGGCTGGGCAGGTCGGTCATGGCGGCGGTTCCTCGTATCTGGCGGGGGCAGACTGCACCGTGGCGGGGGATTTTGCCAGAGGCAGGGGGTGGAGGCAGGGGGTGGGGTCCGTGTCCAAGGCGATGAGGCCGGGTTATACAGGCGGCGGCGCGTTTCACAGCACGGAGAGTCCTGCCCATGCCGTTCAAAGTCCAGGTCGGCCCGCCGCAGATCGCCATTCACCAGGCCATGACGGTCCTGGTGAGCGAACCCGACGGGCAAATCGAATGGCCCAGCGACAAGGGGCTGTATTTCTTCGATACGCGGTTGATCAGTGCCTGGGCGGTGTATGCCAACGGGGTGCCGTGGGACCTGCTGAACGGTGGTGCGGTGAATTTCGATGCCGCGCGCATCTTCCTGACCAACCGGGCGTTCGTGACCGAGGACGGGCCGATTCAGCAGCAGACCCTGGCGTTCGAGTTGTCGCGCGTGCTGGACCAGGGGCTGCACGAGGATATGGATATCACCAATCACGGCCAGAAGCCGGTGCGGTTCAACCTGGAAATCGCGATTCGTTCGGATTTTGCCGATGTGTTCGACGTCAAGGCCAAGCGTGATATTCGCCGCGGCCATATCGACTCTGAATGGGCGGAAGCCCGGCAGACCTTGCGCACGACGTACCGGAATGCCGACTTTTCCCGGTCGGTCGCGGTTGCGGTGGGGCAGAGCGACTCGCGGGCGGTGTTCGCCAACGGGCGGCTGAGTTTCGAGATCAGCCTGCCGCCGGCCGGGACGTGGCATTGCTGCCTGCTGTATGAGTTCAGCGACGGTGCCAAACGGTACCATGCGCCGAAGGGGTGCGCGATCGATGCGGCATCGTCATCGCAGGCGCGCGCGCACCGGGATTGGCGGCAGACGGTGCTGAAATTGCAGACCAGCAACGAAGAATTCTACCGGTTCTATCACCAGGCGATCGACGACATGGCGGCGCTGCGGCTGCCGATCGAGGGCACCGATCATATGGTGTTCCTGCCCGCCGCCGGGCTGCCTTGGTTCATGGCGCCGTTCGGCCGCGACAGCCTGATCGTTTCGTTGCAGAATATCATGATCTATCCCGAGTTCGCGCGCGGGTCGCTGGATGTGCTGGGCCGCTGGCAGGCGAAGGAACGCGATGATTTCCGCGATGCCGAACCCGGCAAGATCATGCACGAGCTGCGCTACGGGGAACTGGCGCATTTCAAGCTGATTCCGCATACGCCCTACTACGGCACCGCCGATGCGACGCCGTTGTACCTCGTGACGTTGCACGCGGCGTGGCGGGCGACCGGCGATCATGCGCTGCTGGAAAAGCATCTTCCCAATGTCGAAGCGGCGCTAAACTGGATCGACAACTACGGCGATCGGGACGGCGACGGGCTGCAGGAGTACCAGACTCGATCGCCGGTCGGGTATGAGAACATGGCGTGGAAGGACGCCGGCGATTCCATGACGTATACGGATGGATCGCCGGTGCGCGGGCCCAAGGCGCTGTGCGAACTGCAAGGCTATGTCTACGACGCCTGGGTTCGCATGGCGGAGGTGTTTGAGGCCCTGGGCAAGCCGGACCGGGCGGGGGAACTGCGGCGGAAGGCGGCGGTGTTGTTCAAGACGTTCAATGACACGTTCTGGGATGAGGCGGGCGGCTTCTACGCCTATATGCTGGATGGCGAGAAGCGGCAGGTTCTGACGGTCGCGTCCAATCCGGGGCATTTGTTGTGGTCGGGAATTGTTCCACCCGATCGCGCGGCGCGCGTGGTGGCCAGGTTGATGGCGCCGGACATGAGCTCGGGGTGGGGGATCCGCACGCTGTCCAGCCGGCATCCGGCGTATAATCCGTATTCGTATCAGAATGGATCGGTCTGGCCGCATGACAACAGCCTGATCGCGCTTGGTTTCAAGCGTTACGGCTACAGCGCCGAGGTCGGGCATATCGCGCACGACATCAGCGAGGCGGCCAGTCATTTCCTGCTGAACCAGTTGCCGGAACTGTATGCCGGTGTCGAGCGCGGCGTGGGGAGTTTCCCGGTGCAGTATCTGGGCGCCAACGTGCCGCAGGCCTGGGCGGCCGGGTCGTGTTTCGCACTGCTGCAGGCGATGCTGGGCATCCAGCCGGACGCGCCGAACGACAGGCTGTACGTCGATCCGGACCTGCCGGTGTGGCTGCCGGACGTTACGCTGACCGATCTGCGGCTTGGGCGCCGGCATCTGGATATCCGGTTCCGGCGCGAAGGTGACAAGACGGTGTGGGAGGTGTTGCGGGGCGACCATCATGTGGTCGCCTACCGGAGTTCGGTCACGGCTCGGGAGGCGTTGTGTGGCGGTTGATCGACGGCGGGCGCGCGGGTGAGGTCTTCCTGGCGTTCCTGCGGCTTGGGCTGACGTCGTTTGGCGGGCCGATCGCGCATCTGGGGTATTTCCGAGCGGAATTCGTGGAGCGGCGGCGGTGGCTGACGGAGCGGGCTTTCAGCGATGTGGTGGCTCTATGCCAATTCCTGCCGGGGCCGGCGTCGAGCCAGACCGGTTTCGCGATCGGATTGATGCGTGGCGGCTATCTGGGCGGGCTGGCGGCCTGGGTCGGGTTTACCTTGCCATCCGCTGTTCTGCTGCTGCTGTTTGCCTTTGGTGCCGGCAGTATCGCCGACTCGCCGCTGGGTGCCGGCATGCTGCACGGGCTGAAACTGGTCGCCGTGGCCATTGTCGCGCAGGCGGTGCTGGGCATGGTTCGGAACCTTTGTCCTGACAGAGCGAGGGCTTCGATCGCGGTGCTTTCGATCATCCTGATGCTGCTGGTTCCGGGGTCGCTGGGCCAGGTTGGTGCGATCGTGCTGGGCGGTGCCGTGGGGCTGGTGGCCTGCCAAGGTGCTGCCGAGGTGGGGGAAGATTCGTTCGCGATACCGGTGTCGCGGTCGGTGAGTATTGCGTGCCTTGTGCTGTTTTTGCTGCTGCTGGTTCTGGCGTTCGTGCCGGTGCGGGACGGGGTTTTTGCGCTGTTCGATGCGTTCTATCGGTCGGGCGCGCTGGTGTTCGGCGGCGGGCATGTGGTGCTGCCGTTGTTGCGCGATGCGGTGGTGGCGCCCGGATGGGTTTCCGATAACGCCTTCCTGGCCGGCTATGGCGCGGCTCAGGCGGTGCCCGGGCCGCTGTTCACGTTTGCCGCCTATCTCGGGGCGGTGGCGACTGGTCGGGCCATGGGCGCTGTGATTGCCGTGGTTGCGATCTTTCTGCCGGGGCTTTTGGCGCTGATGGGCACGCTGCGGTTTTGGCACGCGTTGCGCGCGCGGCCGGGTGCGCAAGCGGCGATGCGCGGTGTCAATGCGGCGGTGGTCGGCATACTCGGAACCGCGCTTTACAATCCGGTGTGGACAAGCGCTGTGTTGAGCACAGTGGATTTCGCCATTGCCGCCGCCGGATTCGTTCTGCTGGTGGTGTGGCGGGCGCCACCGCTTGTTGTCGTGGCGCTGGCGGCCGTGGTGGGTGCCGGTCAGGTGCTGGTGCGGTGATGGGCCGTTGGACGGCACCGCTGGCCGGCTTGCTGCTGGTGTCCTCGCCGGCGTTCGCGGGTCCGCCGTTTCGCACCGACGATCCCGAGCCGGTGGATTTTCAACATTTCGAGATCAATCTGATATCGTTCGGCACGCAGACGTCCGGCGGGTGGAGCGGGGTGCTGCCGGAACTGGAAGTGAACTATGGCGTGCTGCCGAATTTGCAACTGCATGCGATCGTTCCGCAGGGTTACTCGGCGCCCGCCTTCGGTCGCGGTGGTGTCGGCCTGGGCGATGTCGAGCTGGGCGTGGAATACCGGTTCATTACGCCCGGGGATAATGATTGGTTTCCGAAAGTCGCCGTATTTCCTACGGTGGAGGTGCCTGCGGGGGACCAGAAGCTTGGTTTCAGCACAGGTCATGCGCAGTTTTTCCTGCCATTATGGTTGCAGAAGGATTTTGGCCGCTGGACGGTGTATGGTGGCGGTGGCTACTGGATCAATCCCGGCATCGGCAACAGGAATTACAGCTTTGTCGGTGCCGTGCTGTCGCGGCAGGTGACCGAGAAGCTCAGTGTTGGTGTGGAGGTGTTCCATCAGACGTCCTCGGGCGATGGTATCAAGGACAGTACCGGGTTCAATGTCGGCGGCATCTACGATTTTTCGGAGCGTTGGCATTTGCTGTCCTCGGTGGGCAGCGGCATCCAAAACGGATCGGAGACCGATCGGTTGTCGTATTTGCTGGGGCTTCGACTGACGTTCTGAGCGTGAGGTCGGTTACGCGACCCGCCGCACCTCATACCAATCGCCCTTGATGTTGACCCATCGGCACCGCCGTGCAACCGTCACGGCGAGCGCAGGCTCGCCATCCGTGCCTTTGTTTCCGCTCGTAAAAGGCGTGAATGCCGACCTCCGTCGGCATGACGGACGGAGTCAACCGAAGAGTCTGCATTAGCGCCGGTTGGTATCATATCCTGTCACAAGCACATCCGCCGGCAGGTCGAGCAACCGGCTGAGCGCCCGGATCATCGGGAGCGTCAGTGCCCGGCGGCGGTTCAGTATCTCGGCGACCCGGGCGCGGCTGCCAATGGCCGGTTCCAGGTCCCGCCGGGTCAGTCCTTTCTGCTGCATCATGAAAACGATGGCGGCGATTGGGTCGGGCACGTCTATCGGTATGTGTCTCGCCTCCCAGGCTTCCACCAGACTGACCAGCACGTCGAGACGATCACCCTCCGGCGTATCGGGTCCTGCTGCCATCAGCGAATCGATTTCCGCCAGGGCGGCACGATGATCGCCGGCGGTTCGCAGCGGGCGCACCGTGACGCCGCCGGCCTCAGATTGTTTTTGCATCGACTTTGTCGTAGTCGCGGTGGGCACCGATGCAGCGCACATAGACTACTCCGTAATGAAAATTGATCCAGGTGACCAGACGATATCTGTTGCCGCCAATATCGAACGCGACCCGGTCGTCCCCAGGCCTATCGGCACTGTCGAACACCGAGTCGATCGCCGGCGGGTCGGCCCAAGATGCAGCGCGTACCACGCGGACCCAGGTTCGCAATGGCTGCTCCGCATCACG
>DATAZJ010000486.1:0-25468 GCA_036272115.1 Rhodopila sp.
CCGTCCCATCAAGGTGATCGCGCCGGCCGGCACGATTACCCATGGCAAGTTGCCGGCGGCCTGCGCGGCGCGTGGACTGACCGGATTCCGCGGCGTCGATTGCGCCTTTGGCGCGCTGGCACAACTCTATCCGGACAAGGTGTTCGCGGCGTCGGATGGCGGCAACACCGGCCTGACGATCGGCGGGTACGACAAGGACCTGAACCCGTTCATCTACGTCGACTTCATCTCTGGCGCCTGGGGCGGACGGCCCTGGGCGGACGGGCTCGACGGCAATACCTGCATGTTCGCCAACATGGCGAGCTTTTCGGTGGAGGTGATCGAGGCGGAGAACCCGCTCGAAGTGCTGGACTATGAGTTTGTGCCGGATACCGGCGGCGCGGGGCGGTTCCGCGGTGGCATGTCGCAGCGGAAGACCTGGCGGATGCTGGCCGACGAGGGGATATTGCAGGTGCGTGCCGATCGGCAGACGCATCGGCCGTATGGGCTGCAAGGCGGCGGGCCGGGGGCGTTTGGGGTGAACGTGATGAATCCCGGTTCGGATGACGAAACGAAGCTGCATGCCAAGCTGACGATGACCTTGAAGCGCGGAGAGGTGTTTCGGCACGAATTGCCTGGTGCCGGCGGATGGGGACCGGCGCTGGATCGCGATGTTGAAATGGTAGCCCGGGATTTACGCGACGGCCTCGTAACGACTGACGCGGCTGCTCGGGATTACGGTGTGGTGGCGGCGGGCGATCCGCCGGTGATCGATATGGCTGCCACCGAGGTGTTACGTGGTCGGTTGCGCGTGGAACGAAAGCCGCTGCCGGCGGTGGCGTGGGAGCCAGCGGCATGACCTTGCGCATTGGCATCGATATTGGCGGGACGTTCACCGACCTGGTGGCGATCTCGGGCGATGGGGTCGTAACGACCCGGAAAACCGCGTCCACGCCGCATGATTATGGTGAGGGGATCATCGAGGGCCTGCGCGCGCTGCTGGCCGAACGGCCGGGGCCGGTGGTTGACGTGCTGCATGCGACCACCGTGGGGTCGAATACGGTGCTGGAGGGAAAGGGGGCGAAGACCGCGCTGATCACGACGCGCGGGTTTCGCGATATTCTGGAAATTCGCGATCTGCGGATGCCGGTGTTGTACGATATCGGGTGGACGAAGCCTCGGGCGCTGGTGGAGCGGCGGCTGCGGCTGGAAGTTGTCGAGAAGATGCGGCCGGATGGGTCGGTTGCGGTTCCGTTGGATTTTTCCAGTTTGGCGCCGGTGATCGCGATGTTGCGCGCTGAAAACGTTGTCAGTGTGGCTGTCTGTCTGCTGCACAGTTATGCCAACCCGGCGCATGAACGGGCGGTGGCGGATGCGGTTCGCGATGCGCTGCCGGATGTTGCGATATCGGTCAGCAGCGAAATCCTTCCGGAGATCAAGGAGTATCCGCGCACCAGCACGACGGTGATCAATGCCTATGTGCAACCGGTTGTGCGTGCATACATTACGGCCTTGGATGCCAGGTTGCGCGGACTTGGGATCGAGGCGCCGTTGCAGTTGATGCAATCCAATGGTGGCTTGGCTTCGGCGTCGTTCGCGGCGGAGTCGCCGGCCCACATCATCGAATCCGGGCCGGCTGCGGGTGTCGTTGGTGGGGCGGCGCTGGCCAGGCGTCTGGACGAACCGAGGATCGTTACGTTTGATATGGGCGGAACGACTGCCAAGGCGGGGCTGGTCGAGAACGGCGAGGTATTGCGCACCGAGGCGATCGAGGTTGGCGGCGGGGTGATGGCGGGGTCTCGGTTGCTGGTGGGCGCTGGGTATATGCTGAAGCTGCCGGCGATCGACCTGGCGGAGGTTGGTGCCGGGGGCGGATCGATCTGCCGGCTGGACAGTGCGGGCGCGCCGAAGGCCGGGCCGGAGAGTGCCGGGGCTGTGCCGGGGCCGGTTTGTTACGGTCGCGGCGGTGTGGCGCCAACGATCACCGATTGCAATCTGGTGTTGGGGTATCTCGATCCGGGCGGACTGACCGGTGGCACGATGCGGTTGGATCTGGAGGGCGCCAGGGCGGCGATTCAGCGTGACCTGGCTGTGCCGTTGGGACTGTCGGTGGAGGAGGCGGCGCATGGGATGCTGCGGCTGGCCTCGGCGACGATGATGCGGGCAATACGAGCGGTGTCGGTGGAACGGGGACGTGATCCGAGGCAGTTCGCGATGCTGGCGTTTGGGGGGAATGGGCCTTTGTTTGCTGCTGGAATTGCAGCGGAACTGGGGATTGCTCGTGTGATCATTCCGCCCCTGCCGGGGGTGTTCAGCGCGTTCGGGCTGCTGGTGGCGGATGCGGAGCACCATGCGCGGCAGAGCCTCCGGGTGCGGCTGGATGTTGCCGATCCGCAGCGTATCGAGGCGATTATTGCCGGGTTGACCGAGGCGGGGGCGGAACGGTTGGCGCGCGACGGGTTCAAGCCGGAGCGGCAGGTGTTTCAGCGGGCGGCGTTTGCTCGTTACGTCGGACAATCGAGTGAGATCGAGGTTGCTGTGCCTGATGGGGCGGTGACGCCGGCGGGGATCGCCGGGTTGTTCGCCGATGAGCACGAGAGGACGTACGGGTTTCGGGCGCCGGAGAGCGAACAGGTGGAGCTGATCGGGTTGTCGGTGATGGCACGGGGGCTGCCGGAGACGCCTCGGCTGCCGGAGCGGATTCCGCCGTTTGCGCAGGCCGTGCCGGCCAGCCGTCGGGCGTGGTTTCCGGGTGAGGGGTGGGTGGAGACGCCGGTGGTGGATCGGGCCGGGTTGGTTGGGGCGGTTTCCGGGCCGCTGATCGTGCAGGAATACGATGCGACCTGCCTGGTGCCGCGGGGGATGACGGCGCGGGTGGACGGGTTCGGGAATATCCGGCTGGGGACGGGTTAGGCGGACTCGGCGGCTTGTTCTTCGGTGATGTCGATGCCGGTGTAGAATTCCGCCATCGGCACTTCGACGTCGATTTCCGGCATGCGCAAGGTGTCGTCCGCTGTCAGTGTCTCGGCGACCAGGTCGGTGCCCTTGCGGACGAAGACCATGGCGGCGATCGCGTCCTGCTCCAGGATCACATAGCGCTGGATGGAGGGCGTGGCGCCGTACTCACGCAGTTTCGCGATGCGGTCGGTGCGGGAGGTGCTTTCGCTGAGGACCTCGAAGATGACCACCGGGTCCTGGACGACGGTTTGCTTGCCTGGGCCCGGCGTGCAAACGACGAAGGCATCGGGATAGCGGATGCGGCCGGCAACCTCGATCTTCAAATTGGCGCCGAATGCACGGCAGCGTCGCCCAGCGAGACGGTTCTGCACGGCTATCAGGATGTTAGTGCTGATGATTTCGTGTGCACGGGTTCCACCGGTCATTGCGACGGGTTCGAAGCCGTCAAATTCCCAGCGGAATTCTTGCCGTTCCTCCCAGGCCAGGAACTCGGCGACTGTCATCGGATGATGAAGGGCGACGCTCATAAGCCAACATATAGCACGGACAGCGCCAATTGTCGCCAGTCCTGATGAAATGGTAGGCTTGCCCAGTCAATCAGGAGGACCACAAATGGCCAAGACATATTGGATCAGCAGCTATCGTGCCGTCACTAACCCGGAAAAGTTGGCCGCCTATGCGGTGCTGGCTGGTCCGGCGATCACCGCCGGTGGGGGTAAGTTCATCGTGCGGGGCACGCCGGCGAAGACGTATGAGGCGGGGCTGAACCAGCGCACCGTGCTGATCGAGTTCGACAGTCTGGCACAGGCGACCGCGACCCATGACAGCCCGGCCTATCAGGCCGCGCTTGCCGCGCTCGGCGATGGTGCCGAACGCGACATACGGTTGGTCGAGGGCGTCTGATCTAGCCGGTAATATACTCGCATTTGAACCCGTCGCCCCACCGCTTGACGTAGCCGCGGGACGGCGACGGGAAATGCGCGAAGCAGCACTGCGTGTTGGTGTCGCACAGCGATTCCAGCAGCTTCCATCGGGTGGCGGAGCTCTGCTTGCCGTCGTAGTCGATGCGCATCGACAGATCGGGCCATTTGGCCTGCAGCGGCGTATGGATGAAGTCGCCGGTGAAGATCGCGTCCTTGCCGCCCTTGCCCAGTGTGACAGCGTAATGATCGATCGTGTGGCCGGGTGACGGGATCAGCGAAACCAGGTCGTTCAGGCCGTAATCGCTGGTGACCAACTGGTGGCGCTTGGCTTCGACGATCGGAATGACGCTGTCGGCGATCGGCTCGACCCTGGCCTTGTCGTTCTCGGCCAGCCAGAAGTCGAGTTCGATCTTGGAGAACAGGTATTTCGCCTTGGGGAAAGTCGGGACCCAGCGGCCGTTTTCCAGCCTGGTGTTCCAGCCGACATGGTCGACATGAAGATGCGTGCAAAGAACGAAATCGATGTCGTTGACGCTCAGGCCCACTTCTTTCAGGCCGTCCATGAAGACGCTGTCGGTCTTCTTGTGCCACAGCGGGCGGGCGGGGCGATCCTTGTCGTTGCCGACGCAACTATCGACCAGGATGACGTGCTTGCCGGTGCGGATGATATAGGCCTGGAAGCACAGCACCAGGTTGTCATTCGCGTCCAATGCCAAGGGCGACTTCATCCAGGGGCGGCTTTCGTCCAGCCGCTCCGGTGTCAGGCCTGGCAGGAATTCCAGCGCGGGGGTGAAGCCGCACTCCATTTCGATGATGCGGTGGACGATCGTGTCGCCGATCTTGAAGGTTGTCGTGGTCACAGTGTCTGCTCCCCTGGTGATGTTCGCTGATCCGATGTTAGCTGTGGATCGGCGGGCCGACAAACGGCCCCAGCGGAATTTGGTGGGGGATTGGCATGAGCGGCGAAGCATTGAGCCCCGAGACGGTGATGCGGCAGATGAAGCAGAACGGCGTGACCGACGTCGTGTGGCTGCCGGACAGCGAGACCAACTGGCTGTTTCTGCTGATGAAAGCCGATCCCGACCTGCGGCTGGTGGGGGTGACGCGGGAGGGACATGCGTGCTCGATCACCGCTGGGCTGTATGCGGGCGGACGCAAGCCGATGATGCTGATCCAGAACACCGGAATGCTGGAATCCGGGGATTCGATCCGTGGCTGGCTCATGGGGCTGAACGTGCCGGTGGTGCTGATGGTGGGGTATCGCGGCTATACGCGGCACGGCGTCAACACCGATACCGCGGCGACCTATACGGAACGGTTCCTGATGGCGTTCAACATCCCGTTCTTCCTGATCGAGAACGATGCGGACTCCGATCGCATAACGAAAGCGTTCGAGCTCGCGGACAAGACGCGGCAGCCGGTTGTCGTGCTGGTGGGCGATGAATTTCACGGCTTCAACCGGTAGGGAGGGCAGGACGATGATGCACACAGCGGATGTTTTGCGGGTCTTCGCCGCGCACCGGGGCGATGCGATCGTGATCTCGGGGCGGGGTGGCAAGCATTGGATGAAGATCAGCGATACCGCGCTGGATTTGCCGCTGGGCGATCCGGCGATGGGGGGTCATTCCGGGTTCGGGTTGGGGATGGCGCTGGCTCAGCCGGGGAAGCGGGTGGTGCTGTTCGATTCGGAGGGCGATATCCTGATGAGCCTGGGGCAATTGGCGACCATCGCGGAGCAGGCGCCGGCGAACTTCTACCATTTCATCCTGGATAATGAGGTTTACGCGACGACCGGCGGGCAGCCGGTGCCGGGCGCGAAGAATGTCGATTATGCCGCGATGGCCAAGGCTTGCGGCTATCCTCGGGCGCTCAACTTCTCGGATCTGGCGGATTTCGAGCGGGCATTGCCGGGGATATTGAGCGCGCCGGGGCCAGTGTTCGTTGCGCTGAAGGTGTTGCCGGAGGTTGAGAATACGCCGATCGGGCAGCGGGTGCGGTGGCGGAAGCGGTCCTCGGACAAGGTGGTCAGCGATGCTCGTGACGCGTTGGGGGTGGGCTGACAGGTTACTGCTGGTGCCACCAGCGGTCGTCAATGCCGAAGCGGGACCATTGCTCGCGCGGGACCAGCAGGTTGTGGCCGATCCACTGAATGTCTGGTTCTTGTGCTGCCAGGCAGGCGGTCCGTAGCGCGACGAAGAGTTGGGCGGCGGCTGTTTCGCCCCAGAACCAGTCGGCCGCTTGTCGTCCGGTCATCGCACCGGGTTGGGCGGCGACGGCTTCCTGGTAGAACGCTTTCAGGTCCTCGGCGGTGAGCTTCAGCAGTTGCGATGAAGAAAGATCGGCGCGCGGGCTGTCGGGGCGTTGCTCGCTGGTCCAGGCGAGCAGGAAGTCCGCCACCTGGTCGATGGGCAGGCCGGCGGCGCCGAAGGTGGAGCGGCCGCGGCGTTCGCGGGCGAGTTCTTGCCAGGGGAGCAGTTGGCGGATCTCGCGATGGATTGAAGTGGACAGGGTCTCCTCGGTGACGGGGCGGTCGAAGCTGACGGGGCAGGCCCAGGCGCTGCTGTCTTCCGTTGCTGTTGCCGGGGTGTCCTCGGGGTAATCTTGCAGGACAGGGCCGGCCGGTGCCTGCAGAAGGGATAGCAGCGCTCGTACGACGCGGGTCTGGAAGGCGGCGTCTCCGGGAACACCCAGCGGACGGCCGAGTTCGAAGGGAACCCACAACGCTCGGGGCGGGCGGATTTTCTCGGTGTGGGGACGAATCAGGCTGATCCCGGCGGTGGGGATGCCTTCTTGCTCCAGGTAGTGGCTGAGCGCGCCCACGGCGCGCGTGCAGGCGGGTCAGACAGGGACCAGAAGCGCGATGTCGATCGCATCCTGTTTCAGCAGGCCGGCCAGATGGCGGGCGGTGGATTCCATCTTCCCCGGGTGAGTGGCGCCCATGAAGGAATAGTGCATGGACGCGACACTGCCGATTTCGCCTTGCTCCGCGAGTTCGCGCAGGCGGTCCAGCGGCAGGACGACGTTGGCATCCTCCTGAAAGCCGGTGCGGTCGAAATTGGTGGAGATGTGGCTCATGGCCAGATCGGCGGCTTGGGTGTCGCCGGGGATCAGGCGGAAATCGGAACTGTCGACGGAGAAGGGGCGGTCGCCCCGGCGTTGCAGGCCGGCGGTGGAGATGATGGCGATGCGGGCGTTGGCAACGGGCGGTGGCTTGGCCCAGGGCGTCGTCTCGAATACCGGCATGGGCATGGAGAGCAGGTAGTCGCGGCCGAGTTCGTCGAAGTCTTCCAGGCGGGCCATACCGGAGGCGTTCCTTTGTTGTGGAGGGATAGGAGCGCGTGGCTAGCCGGTGGTCAAGCTTCGGTCTCTTCCTCGATCTGAAGGGCGTCGTTGAAGCGGTTAAAGAAGCCGCAGAGGGTGATGCGCAGGGTCAGCTCTACGATCTGGGCCTCGGAGAAATGCTGGCGGAGACGCTGGAACAAGGAGTCGCGGATGCGGTTGGGGGTTTCCCAGGCGATCGTGGCGTATTCGATGACCAGGCGGTCGATGTCGGTCAGTTCGGGGTTGTCGGCGTCCAGCAGGCGATCGATGCCCTCGGGGGAGATGCCTTCGACCGTCAGGAACGGTTTGTGGTGGGCCACGCAGTAGTGGCACTCGTTCAGCTTGGAGACGGTGACGATGGCGATCTCCAAATAGCGCTTGGGGAGTGTCGCGGCTTCGCGGAGTTCCATCAGCATGGCCATCAGGTGGCGCATCGCCGCCGGGACATGGGCGAAGACAGCGACCTGGTTGCGGAATGGGCCGTAGGCGCTGGCGAATTGTTCGTATATGGCGGCCTGGTCGGCGGGGAGTTCGGTGGATTGGATGCTGCGGACGCGGGCCATTTGGTGTACCTTCGGACTGGTGGGCTAGGCAACGTTAGTCCCTGCCTGGCCGCGAGCGTGGCATTTTACTCAGCCCTGTCAAATTGTGGGTCCTCGTCATGTTCGCCCCCAAAACGGAGGCTGCGCGTGGCTCCGGTCCTGCCGCAAACCGCGAATTTGACCGGCCCGGGCACGCCTGCCGATGAAATGGCAGGTCGGGACGAAGGAACAGGCGCATTGATCGAACCAAATAACATGAAGCAGCAAGCGTCATTGCTTTTCCGGCGCGATCATTCGCCGGGTGCAGTCCCTGCCCAATGGTGGTCCAATGGTGGGGGAGTTTGCACACGCCTCACAGACAGACGTTCGGACAGTCTCCAGGGACCTGCGGCTGGCCATTTCCACCCTTTTCGAGGAGAACACGGATGCAGATTACCCGAATTTATGCTGACGAACACGGCGGTTCGCATTTCTCCGACGCTGTAATCCCGCTCGTGACAGCCAGCTTGTTTCCCCAGCTTCCGCCCATCAGCACTTGTGCGTTCAGCGCGCAAGGTCGAATCAAGCTCTTTGTCACACCGGCGGAGTTACGAGTATTTGACTTCCATACCGCACCGGAACGACAGTTCGCCATTGCACTCAGTGGCAGCATTGAATACGAAACCAGTGATGGGGAGGTTCGCCGCCTCGCACCCGGAAGCGTCGCACTGATTGAAGACACTTGGGGGCGCGGTCACATTACGCGGTTCGCGGAAGGTGAACAGTTTTGCCTTTTTATCCCGATCTCTAACGATCTTGCGGTTACCTAAATTGCGTCCGGAACGGTCGCCATCCGGACAGACTGATATGGATTGGGACATGATGACCCAAACCGGTTCACATAACGCGGTTACGCGGGAGAGATGCTCCTGGCAGAGGTAGAAGGCCCCGCCTTGCAAAATGCATGGTAAGAAACGTGAGCGCGGACAATGTTCCTAACGCCTCGCGTCATCGGGTCCGCGGTGATCCCGCGGCGGTTGGCGACTCTGGCCAGCGCGTTTGGTCGATGCTGAACCCCGCAATATCAGCGACCCGGGGTACCAGGCTTTCGCAGCACAGGCTTCGAGGCCAGCTACCGAAGCGCCGCGCCGGTGGCCTTGGCGACGGCGGCGACGACTTTTTGGCAGGCGATCTCGATTTCGGCGTCGGTCAGGGTGCGTTCGCGGGGCTGGAATGTGACCTCGACGCCAAGGGATTTCTTGCCGGGTTCCATTTTGCTGCCGTCGTACAGGTCGAACAGCACAACACCGGTGATTAGCGCGCGTTCGGCGGCCTTGGCGGCGCGCAGGACGGTGTCCGCTGCCACCACGGTATCCACCAGGAAGGCGAAATCACGCCGGACGGGCTGGAAAGCAGCCAGGTCCGGCGCCCCTTTCTTGCGGCGTTTCGGGTCGGCGACCGCATCGAGGTTGAGCTCGAACACCACCATCGGGCCGGGCAGGTCCAGGGCGGCGATCAGGCGCGGATGGAGTTCCCCGAAGTAGCCCAGCACGGTTTTTGGGCCTTGGCGCACGATGCCGGAGCGGCCGGGGTGCAGGAAGCCGGGGGCGTCCGTGCCGATTTGGAGTGCTTCGAGGGGGACTCCAGTGGCAGTCAGGATGGCCCAGAGGTCGGCCTTGGCGTCCATCGCGTCGACCGGGCGCTGCGGGGTGATCCAGCTTCTTGGGGTCTGGCCGGTTCGCAGGCCGGCGGCGACCAGTTTCTGGCCGTCTTGCGCGTCGGTGGCGAAGGCGGGGCCGACCTCGAACAAGGCGACATCGGAATAGCCGCGCGCGGCGTTGCGTTTGGCGGCCAGGGCCAGGGTAGCCAACGGGGTAGGGCGGAGCTGGTCCAGGTCGGCGGCGATCGGGTTGCTGAGGTGCAGCGCATCCGGCGTGTCGCCGAAGCGCTCGGCGTCGGCGCGTGCCATGAAGCTGAAGGTGACGCACTCGACCAGGCCGGTGGCGGCCAAAGTGCGGCGGGCGACAGCGTTGCGCTGCTGTCTTGGGGTCAGAGTCGCGTCGGGGACGGGGCTTTCGCGCGGGAGCGAGACCGGAGGCACAGCGTCGAGACCACGCAGGCGGAGAACTTCCTCGATCAGGTCGTTCTCAGCTTCGATCGCGGCGCAGCCTTCGGCGGCTTTCGCGGCCTTGGCGGGGTCGAGCCCGGGCCACTGGTCCAGGGTGATCGGGGCGGCGATGTCGTTGCGCCAGGACGGGACGGCGACAGTGATCTGTTCCGCGTCGCGGTGGCGGACGGTGAAGCCCAAATGTTCCAGGGAGGTGGCGGCTTCGTCGGCTGGGATGTCGGAGCCGCCGAAGGTTTTCACGCGGGCGAACCGCATGGTGGCGTCGCGCTGCCAGGCGGGTTCGGCGCCGGCGGCGGTGACGGTGCCGGGTTCGCCGCCGCAGAGTTGCAGGATCAGCGCTGTCGCGGCCTGGATGGCGTCGGGCATCAAAGCGGGATCGAGGCCACGCTCGAAACGCTGGCGGGCGTCGGAGACGATCTGGTGGCGGCGGCCGGTGCGGGCGACGCGGATCGGGTCGAACAGGGCGCATTCGACGAAGACCGTGGTGGTGGTCTCGTCACAGCCGGTGGCCTCGCCGCCGATGACGCCGGCGATGGACTGGACGCCGGCGGCGTCGCAGATCGCACAATCCTCGGGGTCGACGACGTAGTCCTTGCCGTTGAGGGCGCGCATGGTTTCGCCGGCGCCGCGGCGCAGGGTCAGGGTGTCGCCGGACAATTTGGCGACGTCGAACACGTGCAGCGGGCGGCCGAGATCGAAGGTGAAGAAATTGGTGACGTCGACCAGGGCGTTAATCGGGCGCAGGCCGATGAAGGTCAGGCGGTCCTGCAGCCATTTCGGACTGGGGGAGTTTTTGACCCCGCGAATGGTGCGGCCGATGATCCAGGGGCAGGCCTCGGAGAAAGCGATGTCCCAGTGCGGGCCTGCTTTGAAGGCTGGGGAGATCGTTGGCGGGGCAAAGGGTTTCAGGGTGCCCAGGCCGGCGGCGGCGAGGTCGCGGGCGACGCCTCGGACCGAGAAACAGTCGCCTCGGTTGGGGGTGACGCCGATTTCGATGACCGGGTCGTCCAGGCCGGCGTAGGTCGCGTAGGACGTGCCGACAGGGGCGTCGGAGGGCAGTTCGATGATGCCGGAATGGTCGTCGCCGAGACCCATCTCGCGCGCGGAGAGCAGCATGCCGGCGCTTTGGACGCCGCGTATTTCGCCGATTTTCAGGGTTATGCCAGTGCCGGGGATGAAGGCGCCGGGGGCGGCGAAGACGGCCTTCATGCCGGTATGGGCGTTCGGCGCGCCGCAGACGACGGAGACGATGCCGTCACCGGTATCCACCTTGCAGGCGCGCAGCCGGTCGGCGTTGGGGTGTTGTACGGCCTCGATCACATGGGCGACGCGGAAGGAGGCGAGGGCAGCGCCGGGGTTCTCGACGCCTTCGAGTTCCAGGCCGATCTGGGTCAGGGTATCGGTGATGCGGTCGAGCGTGGCGTCGGTCTGAAGGTGGGACTTCAGCCAGGAGAGGGTGAATTTCATGGGGTGGAGGCCCTGGTTGGCGCGATAAGGCGTGGATGGCGGGCCTTCGCCCACCATGACGTTTGGACGCGGATGGCGCTCATCGATCAGACCCCTTCGTGCAGCATGGTGGGGGCCAGCGGGTTGAAGCCGTAGTGTTTCAGCCAACGGAGGTCGGACTCGTAGAACGGGCGCAAATCGGCCATGCCGTGCTTCAGCATGGTGACGCGCTCGACGCCCATGCCCCAGGCGAAGCCTTGCCACTCGCGGGGATCGATGCCGCAGTTGGCCAGCACGCGGGGATGCACCATGCCGCTGCCGAGGATCTCCAGCCAGTCACCGCCGCGGCCGAGTTCGCCGGTTTTGCGGTTCCAGCCGATATCGACCTCCATCGAGGGTTCGGTGAACGGGAAATAGGACGACCGAAAGCGCACCGGCAGGTCGGAAATGGCGAAGAACGTGCGGAGAAAATCGATCAGGCAGCCCTTGAGGTGACCGAGGGTGAGGCCTCGGTCGATCACCAGGCCCTCGCACTGATGGAACATCGGCGAATGCGTGGCGTCGTGGTCGGCGCGATAGGTGCGGCCGGTGACGATGACGCGGATCGGCGGTTCCTGCGCCAGCATGGTGCGGATCTGGCCGGGCGAGGTGTGGGTGCGCAGGACCGGCGGGGCGGCGCCGTCGCGCGGGGGTAGATAGAAAGTATCGTGGTCGGCTCGGGCGGGGTGGTGTGCGGGGATGTTCAGGGCGCCGAAGTTGAACCAGTCGCTTTCGACGTCGGGGCCGTCGACCACGGTGCAGCCCATGGCGCCGAAGATGGCGGCGATTTCCTCCATGGTGCGGGCGATCGGGTGGATCAGGCCGGTTTCGCGTGGGCGCGGCGGCAGGGTCGGGTCGATGCGTTCGGACAGCAGGCGGGCGTCGAGGGCGGCGTCCTCCAGAGTGGTTTTTCGCGCTTCGATGGCGGTGGTGAGGGCGTCTTTCAGGCGGTTAAGGGCGGCGCCGCGGTCCCTGCGCTGTTCGGGCGGCGTTTTGCCGAGGTCGCGCAACATCCCGGTCAGGCTGCCGTTGCGGCCGAGGACGGCGATGCGGACGGCGTCCCAGGCGCGCAGGTCGGTGGCGGCGGCCAGGTCGGCGTCGGTGGCGGTCTTCAGGGCTTCGAGGTCGTTCATGGCTGTGTCCCGTACACGGAAAGGGCCGCCCTGGTCAGGCGGCCCCTTTTCCTTGATCGCGGTTCCGTTGGAAACCGGTATTAGGCCAGGGCGGCCTGAACCTTCTGCACGATCGCCGTAAACGAGGCTGCATCGTCGTAGGCGATGGCGGCGAGGACCTTGCGGTCCATCTCGATCCCGACCTTTTTCAGACCGCAGATGAACTGCGAGTAGGTCAGGCCGTGCTCACGCACGGCGGCGTTGATGCGCTGGATCCAAAGGCCGCGGAATTCGCGCTTTTTCACCCGGCGGTCGCGGTAGGCGTATTGGAGGGACTTCTCCAGACGCTCCCGAGCGATGCGGTAATTGGTGGAGGACCGGCCGACAAAGCCCTTGGATTGCTCAAGGACCTTCTTGTGGCGGGCGTGGGTGGTGGTACCCCGTTTGACGCGTGCCATATGTGCTGTTCTCCCTTAAGCGATGCCGTAGGGGGCCCACTGCCTGACGGTCAGACCGTCAGCATGGGTCAGCGTCTGGCTGCCGCGATTGGTACGCTTGGCCTTCTGGCTGCGGGCGCTCAGGCAATGGCGCTTCTTGCCGGGTCCGGCCAGGACCTTGCCGGTCGCGGTGATCTTGAACCGCTTCTTGACCGACGACTTGGTCTTCATCTTGGGCATTTTGGTCTCCTTCATGTTGGCGCCTGCCCGCCCGGATCGGACGAAAACGGCAAGCAGTCGCGGCCGGGCATGCCCATACAGGCCCGGACTCGCAGACAGGGGCGGGGATATAGCGGTCACGGCCCTGGCAGGCAAGCGGGGATCGCGGTACGTAGACTTCTATATAGAGTCATCCACCGGAGACATCGCCTATGCCCGAAATCCTGGCCAACGACCCGGCCACCGCCATCCGCACCGCCACCCAGCGGATCGAGGAACACCTGATCGCGATCCGCCGCGATATCCATGCGCATCCCGAGCTGGGGTTCGAGGAAGTGAGGACGGCGGGCATCGTCAGTGATGAACTGACGCGGCTGGGCATCCCGCATCGGACCGGTATCGGCAAGACCGGCGTCGTCGGACTGATCGAGGGCGGCCGGCCGGGCAAGGTGCTGGCGATACGCGCCGACATGGATGCATTGCCGATCCAGGAGACCAGCGGCGTTGCCTTCGCCAGCACGCGTGACGGCCTGATGCATGCGTGCGGCCATGACATTCATACAACGACTTTGCTGGGGATCGCTGCTGTATTGAAACAGATGGCGCCGCGACTCGCCGGTACGGTGAAGCTGGTCTTTCAACCGGCCGAAGAAGGTCTTGGTGGCATGCAGGCGATGCTCGACGACGGGGTGCTGGATGATCCGGGGATCGATATGGCGCTTGCTTTCCATAATCAGCCCGATATGCCGGTCGGCCGTTTCGGCTTCGTGCGCGGTCCGGCGCTGGCGGCGTCAGACCGATTCGATATCGTTGTGTTCGGCAAATCGGGCCATGCCGCGCATCCGCACACGACGGTCGATCCGCTGGTGGCCGCCGCGATGCTCTTGGTTCAACTGCAAACGATTGTCAGTCGCGAGGTTCGCCCGATTCAACCGGCGGTGGTGACAGTTGGTGCAATCCACGGTGGCACGACGTACAATATCATTCCGGATTCCTGCCTGATCAAAGGCACCGTTCGAACTCTTCATACAGAGGCTCGGGATATCGCAGAGGCCGCGATCAGGCGACTCGCGGAAGGCTTACTGCCGGGTATGCGGGTTCGCTGTCAGGTCGATTATCGCCGGGGGGTTCCGTGTCTGGTGAATGACGATCGGGTTCTGGACCGGAGCGTGGCGGCGGTTCGCGCGCAGTTCGGTGACGATCGGATCGATGCAAACGAGCCGAGTCTTGGTGGAGAGGATTTCGCGCTGATGGCCGAACGCGTGCCGTCGTTCCAGTTGAAAGTGGGATCGGGCCAGCCGGGGCGGCAGGACAGGCTACATAATTCGGCGTATCAGCCCGATGAGGCCTGCATCGGGTTCGGCGTTCAGGCACTGTCGCGGGCCGCGCTGGACCTGCTGGCAGGTTAGCCGCAGTCTCAAGGAAGATTATTCAGTTGCCTAAGAGACGATTTTGCCTCGGCGGTTTAGCCGATCCGCAATTTCCCCGTGTGGTGGAGGGGCACAGGCGCAAGGTAGGCTGGAAGTCATTATTTCGAGGGATATGGCATAGCCGTACACCCGGCTGGGTTGTCCCATAGGCGGTAAATTGAAAACTGCAACCCCGATTGTACTTTCGTAGGCACGAATCACGCTGGACTCACGCCAACACGCGCATGTGATTTGGTATGGGTTCCTGTCTCATTCGTTCGATAAAGGGCGTGGTAGATCGCTTTCATGTCTATCTTGGGCTATTGTCTTGTCGTTTTTATCCTCTGTAACAAAAATAGGTACAAAAACTGTGATAACGGGTTGTGGCCCGGCCATTTTTCTTCCATAGTTGCTGCGTGATTCGGGGTGGTTACAAGTGAAAAAAGCAATCCACGCAGACGAAGGTTCCGGCGCCCACGCATTCCGTTTGGAAGATTTCCTACCATACCGCCTGTCCGTCGCCGCCGAATCGGTGACGCATCTGATTGCTCGGCACCATCTTATTCATACCGATCTTGCGATGCCTGAATTGCGGCTGCTCGCCGCGGTCGGACGGTATGGCGTCCTGTCGCCGACGGCGGCGGGTGAACGAACGTCCATGGATAAAGTCAAAGTCAGCCGAGCGGCGGCGGGTCTGGTGGGCCGGGGGCTGTTGCGGCAGACGCACGATCCGGACGATGGCCGTGGCCGCCTGCTGCGCCTGACCCGGAAGGGCACGACAACCTTTGCCGGTATCGGACCGATGGCGCAGGCCATCGAGGCCTCGTTGGCGCCAAGCCTGACCAAGGCGGAATGGGCCGCCCTGCAAAAGGCGCTGGGGAAGCTGAGCCTGCATGTCCAGTCTATCCTGGCCGAAGGGGCAGAGGATGACGCGGCATAGCCGGTAGCGGCGGACCGCCGGGCCGGGGTATCTTGCGTGAGGTGGTATCTTGCGTGACAGGGTATCTTGCGTGACAGGGCGAATGGCGTGTCAATGCGGCCGAATTTTGCTGGCCACTCAGGAGACGCCCGTTCCATGACGATCGATCCCGCGACCCTCGCCGCCCTTTCCGGGGTTTCGACTGCGACCATTACCACCGTGCTGCTGAAAAAGGGGCTGCGCAATGTGTGGATGCGCGGCACCAGGCCGATCAGGGGCGGTCAGCCTCGGCTGATCGGGCGGGCCTTCACGCTTCGTTTCGTGCCCGCGCGGGAAGATCTGGCGACCCCGGAATCCTGGTCGTCGCCGATTTCGACACGCGCGGCGATCGAGGCCATGCCGGAGGGCTGCATCACCGTCGTCGATGCCATGGGCGTCACCGATGCGGGTATTTTCGGCGATATCCTGTGCGCTCGGATGGCGAAGAAGGGCGTTGCGGGGCTGGTGACCGATGGCGTGGTGCGCGATCTGGCCGGCGTGCTTGGAACCGGGCTTCCGGTGTGGTGCCAGGGTGCCGCGGCGCCGGCGTCCGTTGCGGGTCTGACGTTCGTGAGCTGGCAGGAGCCGATTGGCTGCGGCGGCGTCGCGGTGTTCCCCGACGACGTCATCATGGTCGACGATGATGGCGCGGTCGTTATTCCGCAGAAGCTTGTGGCGGATGTCGCGGCGCTCGCCGCCGACCAGGAACGGCTGGAGGAATGGATCATGACCCAGGTCAACGATGGCGCATCGCTGCCCGGCCTGTATCCGCCGAATGCCGAGAACAAGGCGCGTTACGAGGCGTGGGCGAAGGGCCGCTAGCCTTGATTTTGTGGGCCGATTGACCCGACCGCATGGGATGCTTCTGTCGGGATCGGACCACCAGCCGCTGTACCTGACAATCCGGGTGCCGTCCGGGACGGTTCGGCACCCGATACGAGGATGATCGCATGGCCCTGAATCGACAGGTTATCACAGCGCTGAATCGCGACGGGACCGATATGTTGGGTATGACCAACGTCGCCCTGAAGCAGGCGGACGACAGTATCGTTTCCGGGTCCCTGCTGACCGTGGAAAGCAACCATTTCTGCATCGTGAAGTCGCGCGGCGCGGTGCTGCAGGTCTATGAAACGGGGCAATATCCGCTGGTTACCCCGGACAAGCCGTTGATCGGATCGCTCGTCCAGGGTTTCTGGGGCGGCAGTTCGCCGTGGCAGTACGAGATCATCTACATAAACCGAGCGAAACTGCTGGTACGCAGTGAGGGGATCGCGACCAGCGCCGAGATGGCCGAAGTCTCCTACCAGGTGGATTATTACATCCACGTCGATACACCCGACGCCGCGCTGAAACTGATTACGCATATGCCGTTCAGCGGCATCGTCATCAACACCGATGAGATCGCCGCCTATGCCGGTCCGGCCATCGAGCAGGCGATCAACCAGGTCGTGCAGGTCACCAAACTGGAAGCCATCAACGAGCACATCGGCGAACTGCGTGAGGTCGTCAAAGAGCATCTGACCAGCTTCCTGGCGATCTACGGCATCATGCTGAACGACCTGAAAATCCTTGTCCTGCCCAAGGACGAACGGATGCGGGAGCTGATTTCGCTGCAGGCCGTCGGCCTGTCGCCCATCGAGTCAGTGCGATACTATCTGGCGCTGCGCATGGCGGAGCGCGGCCTGATCTCCGCCCCCAACGCGGCGGCCGGCGTTCCCTTTAACATTGGTGGGCAGTCGATGGGCACGTTCCCGGTCGATCTGGAACCACCGCGGCGGGGCGGGACCTGATGGCGGGGTCGCCGTTCTACGACGTTGACGCGCTGGAACAGATCGCCGTCAATCTGTTTTACGGATGGGGCTACAATTTCTACCGGCTGGAGAACCAGCTTCGCGCCGACGACCTTATGGTCCGCGAAAAAGCCTGCTGGATGCTCGGTATTTCGCGCGGGATGATCGAAAGCGAGCAGAGCGCGTATCGACGAACGTATTTACCGCCGCCGTCGCGGGCGAAGCCGCTGCCCGATCCGGACGCCGTGGCTTCGGCTCGGTCGCTGGAAGCGTTATCAACGAGTATCGGGCAATTGGAAGGGACGATCCGAGCGTTGCCGGTGCCGGAGAACGATCGCGTCACGCAACTGTATCGGCAGGAGGCGGAGACGCTGCTCAGGCTTGGCTCGTATGACCGGCGTCTGGTGGGGGCGGCGGATATGTTGCGGCAAACATTGGAAGGCCGGGATCATGACTGGATCCTGGGCAATCTCGGTGCGGTGAAAGATGGGATCGCGCTGATGACGTCGATCGTGCGGGAACGGCAATCGTTGCTGAAATGACGCGCCCGTCATGGCCGTGGTTTCGGCCATGACGAAGCCGCGGGTTCAGGGGTCGATGCGCGCGGTTGCCGAACCGGCAACGACTTCCTTGCCGTCCTGGTTCTTGGTGGACAGCGTCAGATCGACGTAGTGCTGTCCGGCTTCTTCTCGAAGAGAGGTCACGGTGGCTGTCGAATCCAGCGTGTCGCCCGGCCACACCTGGTTGGTGAAGCGGACGCCGAACTTCGTCAACGTGCCGTCGCCGACATAGTTGGTCAGCATTTTGCCGGTCAGTCCCATTGTCAGCATGCCGTGCGCGAAAACGCTGGGATAGCCGGCGGCCTGCGTGGTGTAGACTTCGTCCGAGTGCAGCGGGTTGTAGTCGCCCGATGCGCCGGCGTATTGAACGATCTGCGTGCGGGACAGGTTTTCCGCCACGCGCTCGCTGTGGGTGTCGCCGACCTTCAGGGCGGATGCTTTCAGTGCCATGATGTTTTCTCCGCTCAGCCCTGGTCCACGGGACGTTCCGTCGTGACGCCGACGCCGCGGGCGGTGATCACGAGTTCGCCGTTCTGGTCGCGGTATTCGGTGATCCGTTCGCGGAAGGTCAGCTTGCCGGCGCGCTTGCTTTCCTTTTCCCAGGTCTTGCCGGGCTTGGTCTCGACGCTCAGCACGTCGCCGGGCTTCAGGTGGCGGTGGTATTCGTAATGCTGTTCGGCGTGCAGGCCGCCGGAGGAGGTTGGCTTGCCCTCGATCCCGCTCGGGCCTTTGGCCGATCCGAACCATTTCTGGCCGGGCTTCGGGCGCAAATGGTAGTCCGGGTCGAACTGGGCGACCGCCTGGGGGAAACTGGGTGGGGCAAGGATGCCGGTGTCTTTCGCCGCCGCCGCGTCGTGATACACAGGGTTGGTGTCGCCTATCGCTCGGGCGAACATCATGATGTGCGTCGCTTCCACGGGAAATGTGATTTTGGCCAAGGGTTCCCTCCGATTGCTTGTGCCTGGGCAGGTTAGCAGGCTTGGTGAAAGAAGAAACAGGCGGGCTGGGGCGTGAGGCGCCCGTTGCGCCGGGCAGGGATGCGGGCGGCGCTGGATGCGGCGGCAATCCCGACGTTCAGTGGTCCGCGGGAGATGGCGGCGTCGGTGGACGCGATCCGGTTCATGCGCGCGCCGGGGCGGCTGCCGGCGGGACGGCGGGTTTATGCGGTGGGCGATGTGCATGGCTGCCGCGACAAGCTGGTCGCGCTGCATGCGCTGATCGCGGCTGATCTGTCTGCTCGGCCGACGCGGACGGCGGTTCTCGTGCATTTGGGGGATTACATCGACCAGGGGCCGGACAGCGCCGGGGTTCTGGACGTTCTGACGGCTGGGCCGGCGGTGCCGGGCGTGCGGGTGGTCAATCTGCTGGGCGATCATGAACGGATGCTGCTGGACGCGCTGGATGGCGACCGAGCGGCGGCGACGGATTGGCTGTGGGGTGGGGGGAAGGAGGCGCTGGCGAGCTGGGGGCTGGATGCGGCGCTGCCTCGGGAGGCTTGGGAGGCGGCGATGCCGTCCGCCCATGTGGCTCTGCTGCGCAGCCTGGTGCTGACGCATCTTGAGGGCGGGTATCTCTTTGTCCATGCGGGCGTTCGGCCGGGGGTGGGCCTGGCAGAGCAGTCGCGCGACGACCTGACGACGATGCGGCAGCCGTTTTTGTCGTCGGAGCAGGATTACGGGTACGTCGTGGTGCATGGGCACTCGTCCAGCCCCTCGGTGCCGATCCTGGGCAATCGGATCGGGCTGGATACCGGGGCGGGGATCGGCGGCAAGCTGACCTGCGCGGTGCTGGAGGATGATCTGGTGGGGCTGCTGGCGGTTTAGAGCGCTCCTGGGACCTGCTGCTGCCTGATTTGCATTCATGCTGCTTAATTCGTCATCGTGACCTGCCTGAGCGGGCACGATTTGGGGAATTTCATGGCGCTTCTTCATTGACCGGTTCGCTGGTCCTGGCCTTAGCTTCGCTTTCGGGACGCAGCTATGGAAAGGACGGACAGCGCGATGCGGGACACACTCCACTTCCGCCTGGGGTCGGAGGATCGGATCCTTCGCGATGTGGACCCGACGATGACGGTACTGGAGTACCTGCGCGGTCCGGAACGCCTGTGCGGCACCAAGGAAGGCTGTGCGGAGGGCGACTGCGGGGCCTGTACGGTCGTCCTGGTGGACCGGCAAGGGCGGCACCAGGCGGTGAACGCGTGTGTGCTGTTTGTGCCGGCGCTGGATGGGCGGCAGTTGCTGACGGTGGAGCATCTGGCGGCCGCCGATGGCACGTTGCATCCGGTGCAGCAGGCGATGGTGGATCGGCATGGCTCGCAATGCGGATTCTGCACGCCGGGGTTCGTCATGTCGCTGTTCGCGCTGCGGACGGAGGCGAAACCGGATCGGGCGGCGGTCAACGAAGCGCTGGCGGGGAATTTGTGCCGCTGCACCGGGTATCGGCCGATCGTCGATGCGGCTCTGGCGGTGTGTACGGGCGAGGTGACGCAAGCGCCGGTGACGCTGCCGGTGGCGGAGGGGACGCTGTCGCTGGGGCACGGCGGAAAGCGGTCGTTTTCGCCTCGGTCTGCCGATGAATTGTCCCAGGTTCTGCTGGACCACCCCGACGCGGTGATCGTCGCGGGCGGCACCGATGTCGGGCTGTGGGTGACGAAGCAGCATCGGTCGCTGCCGGTGACGGTGTCGCTGGATGCGGTTTCGGACATGGCCGGTGTGGAGGAACGGGAGGGCGTGATCCGGATCGGCGCCGGGGCGACCTATCAGGAGGCGTTGCCGTTGCTGGAGCGGCATTACCCCGATTTTGGCGCGATGATCCGGCGGATCGGGTCACGGCAAATCCGCAACCGCGGCACGATCGGGGGGAATATCGCCAATGCCTCGCCGATCGGGGATACGCCGCCGGCGTTGCTGGCATTGGACGCTTCCGTGGTGCTGCGGCTTGGGGAGGTGCGGCGTTCGGTGAAACTGGATGATTTCTTCACCGGCTATCGGCGGACTTTGCTGCAGCCGGGTGAGTTCATCGAGCGGATCGATGTGCCGGTTCCGGAGCCTGGCGAGATGTTCCGCTGCTACAAGGTGTCGAAGCGGTTCGACCAGGATATCTCGGCGGTCTGCGCGGCGTTCCGGTTGCGGCTGGACGACGGCAGGGTGCGCGACATCCGCATCGGGTTCGGCGGCATGGCAGCGACGCCGGTGCGGGCGCGCTCGGTGGAGGCGGCGCTGATCGATCGCCCGTGGACCGAGGCGACCGTCCAGATGGCGCAGGCGGTCATGGACGGGGCGCTGTCGCCGTTGTCGGACATGCGGGCCAGCGCAGGGTACCGGCGCACCGTCGCGCGCAATCTGCTGCTGAAATGCTTTCTTGAGACGGGTCAGGAGGGGGCGGTAAGCCGCCTGGTGCCGGCATGAACGCGATTGCACCGGTTGGCGTCTCGGTCCCGCATGACAGTGCGCCGAAGCATGTCAGCGGGCAGGCGCTGTATATCGACGACATGCCGGAGCCGGCTGGGCTGCTGCATGCCTATCTCGGGCTGAGTCCGCATGCCCACGCGGTGATCAAGTCGATCGACCTCAGCGCGGTGCTGGCGGTGCCGGGCGTGGCGGCGGTGATGACGGCCAAGGATGTGCCGGGCGTCAACGATGTCGGGCCGGCGTTCATGGGCGATCCGATTTTTGCCGATCGGTTGGTGGAATATCATGGCCAGTCGATTTTCGTCGTCGCCGCCACCAGCATGGCGCTGGCTCGGGAGGCCGCGGCCAAGGCGGTGATCGAATACGAGATCCTGCCGGCGGTCCTGACGATCGATGAGGCTCTGGCGGCGCAGACATTCGTTCTGCCGACCCAGGTGATGCAGCGCGGCGATGCGGATAGCGCGCTGGCCGCGTCGCCGCTGCGCTTGGACGGGCGCATCGATGTGGGTGGGCAGGAGCATTTCTACCTGGAAGGCCAGGTGGCGATGGCGATCCCGGGTGAAGATGGGGATATGCTGGTACACAGCTCCACCCAGCATCCCACCGAGGTGCAGCATCTGGTCGCCCGCGCGTTGAAACTGTCGGATCATTCCGTGGTGTGTGAGACGCGGCGGATGGGCGGCGGGTTTGGCGGCAAGGAATCGCAGGCCTCGCTGATCGCGGTGGCGGCGGCGCTGCTGGCGCAGAAGACCGGGCGGCCGGTGAAGCATCGGCTGGATCGCGACGACGACATGATCCTTACCGGCAAGCGGCATCATTGCCGGATCGATTACGATGTCGGGTTCGACCGGGATGGCCGCATCCGGGGCATAACGTTCATGCAGGCAATCGGCTGCGGCTATTCGCCTGACCTGTCGGGTGCCATCGCCGACCGGGCGATGTTCCATGCGGACAATGCGTATTATCTGGATCATGTGCGGATCGTTTCGTATCGCTGTAAGACGAATACCGTGTCAAACACAGCGTTCCGCGGTTTCGGCGGCCCACAAGGCATGATGGGGATCGAGCACGTCGTCGACGAAATTGCCCGGTATTTGCGGATCGATCCGTTGACGGTTCGAAAGCGCAATTTCTATGGTAAGCGAGACCGGAACGTTACGCCGTATCATATGACGGTCGAAGACAACGTCATTTCGGAGGTAGTGGCTGAACTGGAGCGCGATGCCGGGTATGCGGCTCGGCGCAAGGAGGTGGCGGCATTCAATACCGAGCATCCGTGGGTGAAACGGGGATTGGCGCTGACACCGGTGAAATTCGGGATTTCGTTCACGCTGACCCACATGAACCAGGCGGGCGCGCTGGTGCATGTCTATACAGATGGCAGCGTGGCGCTGAACCACGGCGGCACCGAGATGGGGCAGGGCCTGTATCTGAAAGTCGCGCAGATCGTCGCGGCGGAGTTCGGGATCGCGCTGGACCGGGTGAAGATCACCGCGACCACGACGGCGAAAGTGCCGAATACATCGCCGACGGCCGCGTCCTCGGGAACGGATCTGAACGGCAAGGCGGCTCAGGTGGCGGCGCGGGCCATCAGGCAGCGGATGGCGGGGGTGGCGGCGATCGCGTTCGGTGTGCCGGCCTCGGCGGTGGTCTTCGCCGGCGGGCGGGTCAGCGGCGGCGGCAAGGACATGTCCTTCGGCGAGGCGGCCAAGCTGGCGCATCGGGCGCGGGTGTCGTTGTCCTCGACAGGGTATTACAGCACGCCGAAAATTCATTACGACAGCACGGTGCATCAGGGACGGCCGTTCTATTATTTCGCTTATGGCGCGGCGCTGTCGGAAGTGGAGGTCGATACGCTGACCGGCGAATACCGGCTGCGGCGCGTCGACATCCTGCACGATGCCGGACAGTCATTGAATCCGGCGATCGATCTGGGGCAGGTCGAGGGCGGGTTCGTCCAGGGCATGGGATGGCTGACGACGGAAGAGTTGTGGTGGGACGACAAGGGGCATCTGCGGACCCATGCGCCCTCGACCTACAAGATCCCGGCTTGCGGGGATGTTCCGGCGGCGTTCAACGTCTCGCTGTTCAAGGCGGGCCGCAACAAGGAAGACGTGGTCTATCGGTCAAAGGCCGTCGGCGAGCCGCCGCTGATGCTGGGGATCGCGGTGTTCCAGGCGTTGCGCGACGCGGTCGCGGCGTGCGGCGATGGCTGGACGGTGCCTCGGTTCGATGCGCCGGCGACGGCGGAACGGGTGCTGATGGCGATCGAGACGCTGCGGGCCGGGATCGCGGTGCCGCGGGCGCAGGCGGCCGACTGATGGCCGCGTGGTTGGACGCCCTGGGCGCGGCGGAGCGGGAGAATCAGCCGGCCGTGCTGGTAACGGTTCTGGCGGCGAAGGGATCCACGCCGCGGGAGGCCGGGGCGAAGATGGTGGTCTCGGCGGACGGCCTGACCGGGACGATCGGCGGCGGCAATCTGGAGCATCAGTGCGAGGCGGCGGCGCGTGGGCTGCTGGTTGCCGGCGCCGAGGGACCCTCGACGCGGGAGTTCCCGCTCGGGCCGGCGTTGGGTCAGTGCTGCGGCGGGCACGTGACGGTACTGTTCGAGGTGTTGCGGCCGCCGAAGTTGCATATCGGCCTGTTTGGCGCCGGGCATGTGGGCAAGGCGCTGGTGCGGCTGCTCGCCGATCTGCCGTGCCGGGTGAGTTGGGTCGATGCTCGGCCGGAGGCGCTGCCGGCCAACTTGCCGGCGAATGTGGTGCCGGTGCGGGTGGCTGAACCGGCCCGCGCGGTGGCGGGACTGCCGGGGGGCAGTTTCGTGCTGGTGATGACTCACGATCACGCGCTGGACTTTGAGATTGTCGTCGCGGCGTTGGGGCGGCCCGATCTGCCGGCGGTCGGTTTGATCGGGTCGGCGACCAAGCGCGCGCGGTTCGTCGGGCGGCTGGGCCGGCTGGGTCTTGATACAAGCCGGTTGATTTGTCCGATCGGGCTGCCGGGGATCGAGGGCAAGGAACCGGCGGTGGTCGCGGTTTCGGTCGCGGCGCAAATCCTGGGCTTTCAACCGTTGCAGCGGGCTGTCATGGCCGAGCATGGCGTGGAGAGAAGTTGTGGCGACTGTGTTTGTCCGCCGGTGGGGCGCTGATGGCTGAGGCGGATCACATGCGGCGGGCGATCGCGCTGTCGCTGGACATGATGCGCTCCGGCCGCGGCGGGCCGTTCGGGGCGGTGATCGTCAAGGATGGCGCGATCGTCGCGGAGGGGTTCAACCAGGTAACCTCCACCAACGATCCGACCGCGCATGCCGAGGTTGTGGCGGTCCGGCTGGCATGTCAGGCGTTGCAGACGTACGATCTGACGGGCTGTGAGATCTATACCAGTTGCGAGCCGTGCCCGATGTGCCTGAGTGCGATCTACTGGGCCAGGCTGGGGCGTATCTACTACGCGAACGACCGGCATGACGCGGCGAAGATCGGGTTCCGCGACGATTTCCTCTACCATGAAATTCCGTTGCCGCTGGATCAGCGGGCGATCCCGACATCTCGGCTGCTGCAGGCCGAAGGCTGGGCGGCGTTCGAGGAATGGGATCGCAAGCCGGACAAGGTGCAGTACTGACGATCGGCCGGTTATTGGCCTCGTTCTTGCGTTCATTCCCAGCATAGGCAGCGCTGTCCGGCTTCTGCCCAATCAGTGGCCGGGCGCGCCTGATATGTGGTCAGGAAAAGGGCAGGTTGCGCACATGGTAAAGCAAGGTTTCGTTTCTCGACGCCGAGCCCTGACCGGGGCGCTGGCTGCGCCGCTGGTGCTGCGATATGGTGTGGCACGTGCCGAACCGGTGACGATCAGGGTCGGGGCGTTGAAGCTGATCCATTCGATCACGCCGTGGTTTTATGAACGGTTTCTGCCGGCGGGATACAAGCTCGAGATCATCCCGTTCGAAAGCCCGACCGACGGGAAGTCGGCGGTTGTGACCAAATCCGTCGATTTCGGCACGTTCGGGATCGCGGCGGCCATTCTGGGTGCCTCGGCGCATGAGCCGGTGGTGGTATTCGGGTCGTCCTGCAACAAGGGCATGGCGGTGGTTGCCCGCAAGGACGGTCCGATCAACACGCTGAAGGACCTGAAGGGCAAGCGGGTCGCGATCTGGCCTGGCTCGACCCAGGAGGTCTTCATCCTGGAACGCCTGCGGATGGAGGGCATGACGATCAAGGACGTGGCACCGGTCCGCGTGTCCTTCAGCGAGATGCCCACGGCG
>DATAZJ010000487.1:0-18634 GCA_036272115.1 Rhodopila sp.
GGGGACTGGAATGCTGGCGGCCCGAAGATTGTTTTCAATAAGATACAGTTCTGGATTCATCTCGACAAAGAAAGTTAACACAAATTTAGGTGAAGACGTGTGGTTGCCCGGAAGCCGAGCCACCTCTCTTAGGCCGCGGCGGGCCGCTCGCGCGCCTGGCTTTCGATCGCTGGGTATCCCGCCGGTGAAATCCGCGGATCTTGTAGACAGGGGGCCAATCGATGGGATTGAATACTGTTGCCAATATGGACCATACCGCATCGATCCGCGGGCGCGGGACTGACGAGGAACCGGCCCCGGCAGTCCCGTGGGTGCCTCCTTCTGGGAAGGTTTTCCCTGCACTTCGGGAACTTGACACCTCGATAACGGGCGCCATAACGTCACCATGATAACGGTCGCAAAGACTGATTTGAAGGAGGCGAAGTCGAGAGCAGGAAAGCCATGTTGTTTCGATAGTGGCGTGACTTGGTGGGCTGGCATCTGGATGCTGCCTGTCTGTCGAGCTGACGGCGGCCTATACAGTTGTGTTGGGTCCCGACAGCATTGCCGATCGATATGGATGCTTTCACGTAATGTATGATCGCATGTGCCGGCCGGAAGCGGCAGAAGAATAACCGACGACGGGACGTCGTGGTTGTCGTAGCGACCGGGATCCGAAAAGCAAGATAGTTTCAAAGGGGAGCAAACATGTTGCGTGATCAGTTGTTGGACAGGCCCGCCTGCCTGATGCCGGCGGTGATGGGATTCGCGGTGGCCATGGGTGTGGCCGCCGGCAGCGCGCATGCGCAGTCAACGCCCAGCCCGCAGGACTTCCTGAATGCGGCGAAGGACGGGGCGAACTGGATTCTGCCGGCCAAGAGCTATAGCGGCAACCACTATACGACCTCCGCGCAGATCACGCCCGAGAATGTGCGCGGACTGAAGCAGGCGTGGAAATTCAAGGTCGATGACAGCGGGCCGATGGAGGTTTCGCCGATCGTCTATAATGGTACGATGTATGTGACCTCGGCGCACGACCATATCTATGCGCTGGATGCCGCGACCGGCAAGTTGAAGTGGGATTTCAAGGACAGCCCGCATGTGATCTCATTCGCGGCCAACCGCGGGATCGCGTTGCTGGATGGCAACGTCTATATCGGGACGCTGGACGGACACCTGATCGCGTTGAACGCGGAAACCGGCAAGAAGGTGTGGGACAAGGTGACGGTGGATGACATCGCCAACTCCTTCTACACCATGGCGCCGGTTCCGTATCATGATCCCGGCACCAACCAGGACATGCTGCTGATGGGGGTTTCCAACGGCGACTGGGGCGGCATCGGCAATATCTCGGCGTACGATCCGAAAGACGGCCATATGATCTGGCGGTGGGAAACGGTGCCGGGTCCCGGGCAGCCGGGGCACGACAGTTGGGCCGGCGATTCCTGGAAGCGCGGCTGCGCGGCCACCTGGGGCGGAGTCACGATCGATCCGGCGGCGCACATGATGTACCTTAATCTTGGGAATCCGTGCCCGGACTTCCTGGGGACGGCACGCAAGGGCGATAATCTCTACTCGGATTCGATGGTGGCGCTCGACATCTCGGGCAAGTCGCCGACGCTGAAATGGTATCACCAGTTCATACCGCACGACACGCATGACTGGGATCCGCCGATGCAGCCGGTGCTGTTCGACGGCAAGGTCGGCAGCGATACCCGCCAACTGGTGGCGACCGGGGACAAGGCCGGCAATTTCTGGATCCTGGACGCCGGCACCGGCAAATTGGTCGACCATACGGTGACCAGTTTCCAGAAGGGGGTCCACACCGAACCGACGATCGAAGGCAACATCGCGTGCCCGAACACGCTGGGCGGCATCGAGTACCAGGGCGGCGCGTTCGACCCGGCCACCAACGCGTTCTATGTCCCAAGCCAGAATGAGTGCGGCCGCTGGACCGCGCAAAAGGATGCGGTGTACATCGCCGGCCAGTTCTACCTGGGTGGTGGGTTCCCGAAGCTGGTCGGACCGAACACCGGGCAGATGAACGCCATCGACGTTTCCACCGGGGTGTTCAACTGGCGGCATCATTTCGATCTGCCGAACTATGGCGGCGCGCTGGTGACGTCATCGGGGCTGGTGTTTTCCGGCAATCTTGGCGGCAACGAAAACGCGTTCGATGCCAAGACCGGCAAACTTCTGTGGAGTGCTGACACCGGTGGCTACATCCAGGCGCCCAGCGAGGCATATGAAGTGAAGGGCAAGGAGTTCGTCGTCGTGGCCTCCGGCGCGGCGGGCAACGCGACCATTCCGGAATTGCCGAAGACCGGCGGCAAGCAGGCCATGATTACCGCCTTCACGCTGAAATAGGGCGATTGCATGCAGGACTTGAGTTGGAGAACCTTGGCACCAGCCCGCATCAGCGGGCTGGTTCTTTTTCTGTGCGCGGGAAGCATCGGCATGATGCTTTCCGTTGCCTCACCGGCGGCTTCTGCCGCCCCGATGGACGATCATCGGCAGGCGCTCGCGGCGCTGGCCGATGTGAAGGCGGCGATCGGCGAACTCGTGCAGGTGGATGCGAGCTATTCGACCGATCGCGCCGTGTACCATGTTGCCAGCCAGCGGGCGATCAACCTGCTGGCGGGTGAGCATGGGGATGGCTATGTCGCCGGTCCCGATCTGCCGAAGCCAGCCGCCGGCGCGATCGGCCATATCGATTCGCTGCTGGACCGTACGGCCTCCCCGGTATGGGTCGGGCCGCTGCACGGTGTGGAGGTCAATCTGCTTGCCGCGGTGTCATATCTGCGGGATTCGCTGAAGGCGCGGGAGCTGATGGACTATCAGATTTCGGCGTCGCGGGCGATCGCCTACCTGGAGGTCGCGCGCGGACGGCCGACTGAGGCTGGGGTGCTGGGCGGGCTGGAGGGCGTATTGGCCAACACCGTGCTGGGGGTGCCGGAGGGCGCGACCCAGGTTGACGGATGCGGGATGCCGTCCAGCGCACCGGCGTATGGTACGCATGACGGGTACCTCGCCTGGGTGGCGGTGGCGAACGGCGATGGGTCGCATGCGCTGGCCGAGGCCCCTGGAGGGACCGAGGTCGTGGTGGGCAACGGGATTATCGTGCTGCGTACGGCGGCGGCATCTTTGGTGAACGCGGCGTGCGGCCGGCACGCGGACCTGGCGGCGCCCGCGGTCGATCCGGGAACGGGGGGTGCGTCGCATTCGGCGGACACTGCGTCCCCGGGCGCGGCGGCTTCGGTGCCGGTTACGCCGGGTTCCGCCACCGCCGCGGCGGCCGGGACTACGGCGGCCGGGACTACGACGGGCGGGGCGACGGCGGTGGCGGCAAGTGCGCCGGCGAGTGCCCCCGCAAGTGCGCCAGCCCCGGATGCGCCAGTAAAGGATGGACCAGTACCGGCGCTTTATACCAAGGCGCAGGCCAAGGCGGGCTCCCGGTTGTTCGCCACGACATGCGCGAAATGTCACGGCGCCAATCTTCAGGGGTTGGCCGCGCCGTCCGTGGCCGGGACCGATTTCCTGACGACGGCGAAACGGAACGGCTGGACGCTGGCGATCGTCCGCTACCTGGTCGTGAACAACATGCCGATGAATTCCCCGTCGTCGCTGACCCCGACGCAATACGCCTCACTGATGGCCTTTCTGCTGGCGTCCAACTGCTATCCCGCCGGCAACACACCGTTTCCAATGACCGCCGACCCCTCCTTCACCACCCTGAAGCTCGGGCCGGTGCCGGGCGCGCATCCGGGGCGGAACGGCAAGGGGATCTGCAAGGCCGGTTGACGCCGGTGTTCCGCATGCTTGCCTCGGGGGGCATGGCGCCGTATCGATACCGGCATTGGAAACAGGAGCGTCGCGATGAAATTACTGAGCTTCCGCCGGCCGGACGGCACCGAAAGCTGGGGCATCCTCAAGGAGGAGGGCGTGATCGACCTCGGCGGTAGAGCGCCGGGGCTGAAACATGCTTTATGGGCAATGACCTCGCTGGCCGAGGAAGCCGTGCGGCATGCGGATTTCAAGCTGGCCGACGTCACCCTGCTGCCGCCGATCCCCGATCCGGAGAAAATCCTCTGCATCGGGCTCAACTATGTCACCCATATCAAGGAAGGCGGGCGCGACCTGCCGCCGAAGCCGATCATCTTCACCCGCTACCCCAATTCCCAGGTTGGGCACGGCCAGGCGATGGTGCGGCCGAACGCTTCCAACACCTTCGATTATGAGGGCGAACTGGCGGTGATCATCGGCCGCCGCTGCAGGCATGTGAAGAAAGAGGACTGGCAGAGCGTGGTGGCGGGCTATTCCTGCTACAACGACGGATCGATCCGGGAGTGGCAGCGGCATTCCTCGCAGTTCATTCCGGGAAAGAACTTTTATAAGTCCGGCGCGTTCGGACCTTGGATCGTCACGCCGGACGAAATGGGCGATGTCACCAAGGCGCATTTGATGAGCCGGCTGAACGGCGTGGAGCAGCAGCACGCCACGATCGACGATCTATGCTTCGATATCCCGACATTGATCGAGTATTGCTCGACATTCACCCAGTTGGAGGCCGGCGACGTGATCGCCACGGGCACGACGGGCGGGGTGGGTGCGTACCAGACTCCGCCGCTGTGGATGAAGCCGGGCGATACCATCGAGGTCGAGATCAGCGGGATCGGCATCCTGCGCAATCCGATCGTCGGCGAGGACTGATCGTTATTTCCCCGTCGCCGCGGTCCGATGTCCTCGGGCCGTGGCGATGCGGGAACGAGGACCGAGCCGATGAAATCCTATGAAACCATTCTGGTTGAAACAATCGGCGACCATCTGCTGAAGGTGACGCTCAACCGGCCGGAGGTGGGCAATGCCCGCAACACGCAGATGGGGCTTGATCTGCTCGATCTGTGGACCGGTCTGATCGACGATCCCGGCGACATAAGATGCGTGATCCTGACCGGGGCAGGGGAGAAGATCTTCTGCGCCGGCGGCGACCTGAAGCAGCGGAAGGGGCTGACCCCGAAGCAATGGCAGCACCAGCACGAGATTTTCGAGCGTGGCCGTGACGCGCTGCTGGAATGTCCGGTGCCGGTGATCGCCGCGATCAACGGCCATGCCTATGCGGGCGGGCTGGAGTCAGTGCTGGTCTGCGACTTCGCCTATGCCGTCAGCACCGCCCGCTTCGCCCTGACGGAGGTCACCATCGGCATCATGCCAGGCGGCGGCGGGACGCAGACGCTGCCGCGCGTGGTCGGGGAGCGGCGGGCGAAAGAGATCATCCTGACCGGCAAGCCTTTTTCCGCCCAGCAGGCGCTGGAATGGGGCATCCTGAACCGCGTCTGCGAACCCGGCACATTGATGGACGCAGTGTTGGAGACAGCGAACACGATCTGCGGCAACGCGCCGCTGTCGGTGCGGCAGGCCAAGAAGTCGATCCACCACGGCCTGCAGATGGACCTGAAGCGCGGCCTGATGTTCGAGATCGAGGCCTATAACCGGCTGGTGGATACCGAGGACCGGCGCGAAGGCGTGCTGGCCTTCAACGAAAAGCGTAAGCCGGTGTTCAAGGGGCAGTAGTAGCGGGCTGCAGCCCGGCGCGCCGCAGCGCCGGGGCGATCGCGGGCGATGTCAGGAAACGCAGGAAGCTGGCCGATGCCTCCGCACGCTCGGAACTGGCCAAAATTCCGGCGGAGAACGTGGCAACGGTCTGAATCTCGGCGGGCAGGGGGCCGACGACCTCGATCCCCGGCACCACCATCAGTTCGCTGATCTGCTGCACGGCGAGTTCAACCTCGCCATTCGCCACGCGTTCGGCGGTGAAGCCGGAGGGAACGATGACCGCCTTGGCATTGACCTCGGCCGCGATGCCCAGGCGCTCAATCAGGCCGGCGAAGAAGATCCCGCTGGCGCCGATCCTGGAATAAGCGATGGATCGCGCCGACAGCAGTGCCTGGCGGAACGCGGCGACCGTTTCGATGTCCGGCCTGGAGGCGCCGGTCTTCATCGCGATGCCGACGAAAGACAGGGCGACGTCCGAACGGGTGCCGGGGCGAATGATCCCCTCCCGCGACAGGTCGTCGATGCCTTGCGCGGTCAGGATGGCGATATCGGCCGCGTCATGGGCGCGCAGACGATCCAGCAGGGCGACGGTAGGCGCGAAATTCGCCTCGACCGGCGTGCCGGTTTCGCGTTCGTACTGTGCGGTCAGGTCGCGCATCGCCCCCATGACGGCCAGGGTCGATAGCACGCGAAGCGGCATCATGCAGCGTCTCCGTCATCCAGCGGTTCAAGATCGACGCCGACACGGACGACGTGGTCGCCGCCGCCCAGGATCACGCCGCGGACCGGGCTGACATCGCTGAAGTCCCGGCCCCAGCCGAGAACGACGTGCTCGTCCTTGACCACGATGCCGTTGGTCGGGTCGATATCGACCCAGCCGTGTTCGGGACCCAGCCAGCAGCCGACCCAGGCGTGCGATTGATCCGCGCCCTGGCGCTTGACCTGGCCCGGTGGCGGCCGGGTGCGGATATAGCCCGAGGTGTAGCGTGCCGGCAGGCCGATGCCGCGCAGCCCGCTGATCATCGCATGGGAGAAATCCTGGCAGACCCCTTCGCGCCGCTGCATGATCTGCGTCACCGGCGTGGCGATCGAGGTCACCCCGGATCGGAAGCGGAATTCCTTGTAGAAACGGTTGTTGAGGTCCAGCAGCGCCTCCAGCACCGGCCGGCCCGGGGCGAAGGATTTGCCGACATAGGCTTTCGCCTCGGGGTTGATCGGTGCCATCGCGGTGCCGAAGCGGAATTCGGCGGCCTGCCACCCTTCCGGGGTGTGCGCCGCCTGGACCACGTCCTCCCACGGCGGTGTGTCTTCGGTGGCGGGCGGCGGTGGGCAATCGACATCGACGACGGAAACCGACGTCACCTCGAAATCGGCGTGCGGCAGGTCCATGAAGAGCCAGGTCACGTAATTGCCGAAATGATCCAGGCCGTCGCGGCGGCGGGCCGGCGCCGGGTCGGTGGTGATGCGTTCGGAGATGACGGTCTGCCACGGGCGCGGCCGCGGGCGCAGATGCACCATGTGCGCGGCCAGTTCGACAGGTGTGCCATAGGCGTAGCTTGTGGTGTGTCGGACTCGATAACGCATGCGGACTGTTTAGAGTACTTTCCCGGCCGCGGGAATTGCAAAGCGCCTTTGGCGGTGGTCGGGGGATGACCGCTTTCGGCCAGGTGAGCGGAAAAACCGCGCACCGCCGGGGTGGGGCGCTTTCGACCCAGACCGTTCCGCCGCCGCGCTCGACGATCTGCTGGACGATCGACAGCCCGACACCGCTGGTCTCGTGGTCGTCACGGCTTCTCTGATGCGCGATACAAGCCAGTGCGTCCAGCATACGTCGCACTCTTCACAGCGATAAAAGGCGCATGCCGGGTTCACGCCGGAAATTCGATCACCCGCCAGTAGTGTTCGAGCATGCTGATCGCTTCGAGAAAGCTTTGCCCCGGACGGTGTTTCAGGACATATCCGGCGACATTCTTTTGATAGGCGCGCGTCCGGTCGTCCTCGGCCGCCGATGTGGTCATCACGAAGACCAATGTACCGCGGAGATCGGGATCGCGCCGCAGCTCCGCGAGGAATTCGATGCCGCCCATGCGCGGCATATTGAGATCGAGCAGCACAAGGCACGGGGAAGACACTTTTTCGCGCCCGTTCTGGCCGCGCAGACAATCCAGTGCCTCGATGCCGTTGCGTGCCTCGATCACCGGATTGGCGATCTTCAACTCCCGGAACGATCGTTTGACCGCCATCACATCGACCTTGTCGTCATCGACCAGCAGGATGTTCACTGTGTTGCCTGTCAAGCCGCGTCTTCCTTCCATGTAAAGACAAATGTGGTGCCGCGCTCAGGTGGATTGCTTTCGACCCAAATACGACCACCGTGGGTTTGCACTTTTTTCTTCACGATCGTCAGTCCAATTCCACTTGATTCGACATCGTCGCGGCTCGCCAAGGTCTGGAACATCAGAAAAATACGATCGTGGAATTGCGGCGGGATGCCGGGCCCGTCGTCGGTGACACGAAATTCCGTCATTCCGTTCACCATTCGCGCCCGGACCGTGATGCGGCCCCCGGTTCTGTCATGATGCTTCAGGCCGTTGCTGATCAGGTTTTCCAACACGACCTGGATCGGCACGCGATGGGTGCGGATCATCGGCAAGGTGCCCTCGCAGGCGACGACGAAGCCCGGCGGCGGGGCCAGCATGGCGACGACCTCACGCACCACATCGGCGATATTGACGTCTTCGAGCGTTGTACTGTGATGACCGATCCGGGAATACGCCAGCAGCCCATCCAGCAGCATCTGCATACGCGCCACGCGCCCTTGCAGCAGCTTGAGATTATCGAGCGTCTCCTGGTTCGCCACCGGTTCGATGTCGTCGACGATCCATTGCACGAGGTGGGAGATCGCGCGCAGCGGCGCCTTCAGATCGTGCGATGCGGCGTAGGCGAATTCCTCCAGGTCGGCGTTGGATCGCTCCAGTTCGGCTCGCTGCTGCTCCTTATCCAGTTCGATCTGGTATCGTGCCGTGACATCGATGATACCGGCCAGCACCATCGGTTCGCCGTCGATATCGATCGGATTCAGTCCGATCTCCAGCCGGAACTCCGTGCCGTCCGCACGCAAGCCGAACAGATCCCGCCCTTCGCCCATCATGCGCGGCGACATGGCGGTGAAGAAGCCGCCGCGCAGAACGATATGCCGGTCGCGAAAGCGTGCAGGCAGCAGCATTTCCAATGGCTGGCCATGCAAGGCCGCTCTGTCGTATCCGAACATGCGTTCGGCCTGGCCGTTCACCATCTCGATTCGGCCGGATCTTCCGGCAAGGACCAGGGCGGTGGGCGATGCTTCCACAACGCGGGCAAATCGATCCTCGGCCGACAGGCTGGGCCGCGAAGGGACCGGAGGCGCGGTTATGGCGGCATCGGATTCCGTTGTCATCAACACCCTCCTTGGGGCTAACCAAGGGCTATTCTGCCACACAGACATTAACAAAGAATAAACATCGTTCCGGCATTGTGCGATCTTAACTCTTCCTTAACGTCGCCGCCGTATTGTGGAAGCCACGGAGTAGTATCAAGGATACCCGGCATGCGAGACTACCGTCTGTTGATCGTTGACGATGATGCCGTCGATCGGCGGCTGTATGGCAAACTTCTGGCGCAGCTTGGGCCCGACACCTGTCAAGTCGAGCAGGCGGTGGACGGCATGGACGGTTTGGCGGCGTTGCGCGCCGGCGGATTCGATTGTGTTCTACTGGATTTCAGGCTGCCGGACATGACCGGGCTGGAATTCCTGACCGCTGCCCTGGTGGATGGTGAATTGCCATGTGCGGTGGTGCTGATTACCGGGCAAGGCAATGAAGCGATCGCTGTACAGGCGATGAAGCGCGGCGTACGGGACTACCTGGTAAAAGATCAGATCAACGCTACCAGCCTGTGGCGGACGATGACGCAGGCGGTGACCCAGACGGAGTTGCAGCGCCAGCTTGCGGCGTCGCTGCGCGATCTCACCGCAGCCAACCTGGCGCTGGAGCAGGAGGCGGCGATTCGCATCGCCGCCGAAGCCGAAATGCGCACCGCCAAGGAAGCCGCGGAACATGCGAACCGGGCGAAGACCCGCTTCGTTGCCATGGTGACGCATGAGTTGCGAACACCGCTCAACGGCATCTTGGGCTATGCTCAGCTTCTGCGCATCGAATCGGGGCTTTCGCCGCGCCAGGACGCGCATGTCGGCGCGATGATGCAGGCTGGGCGCCACCTGCTTGAAATGATCGAACGTGTACTGGATTTCGCCAGTATAGAGAGCGGGCGGATGGAACTGCTTCCGGCCAAGGTTTCGATTCGAGACCTGACCGAGGGATGCGTCGCGTTCATCAGTCCGATCGCGACGGAACGCGCGCTGAGCCTCCGGGTGGTCAACGCGCATGACGCACCGCGGTATATTGTCGCCGATCCGTCGCGGCTGCGTCAGGTGCTGCTCAATCTGTTGGGCAACGCGGTGAAATACACCGATAGCGGCAGCGTCGACCTGCGCGTGCTGGCAGGCAGCCAGCCGAATGGATTGCGCATCGAGGTCGCCGATACCGGTCGGGGCATCGATGAAGCCAGCCGCGACCGCCTGTTCCAGGATTTTGAGCGCCTGGAAGCCGCGACGACCGTCGAGGGAACCGGCCTGGGCCTGGCGATCGCCGCTCGGATCATCAGGCTGATGGGCGGCTCGATCCATTACAGCGCCAACCCCGGCGGCGGCAGCGTGTTCTGGTTCGAGTTGCCGCCGGGCGAACCGGTCGCGCCAAGCTTGCCGGAGCCGGCGAAAATCGACGCGCCGGTGCCGCGCAGACACGTGCTTCTGGTGGACGATATCAAGATAAACCGTGACATCATCGGCGCCTTCCTGGATGCGGCGGGGCATGAGTCGGTCATGGCCGAAGGTGGTCAGGAAGCCGTGCAACTGGCCTCGGAACGGCAGTTCGACGTGATCCTGATGGATGTGCGGATGCCGAAAGTGGACGGGCTGGAGGCGACAAGGCGCATACGAGCGCTGCCCGGCACCCTCGGCCAGGTGCCGATCCTGGCGCTGACCGCCTACACGTTCCCTGACCAGGTGGCGCAGTGCCGAGAGGCCGGCATGGACGGGCACCTTCCCAAGCCGGTGGATTACAAGACGCTGATCAACGGGGTCGATAACGTGATCGCAAAGGTCATGGCGGGCAGAAACCCCGGTCGGGAACCGCCGCGCCGTGAGATTCTGCCCGACCGAACCGGATCTGAGGTTCGGGTGTCGATCGACTGAATTTTATCACAGCATAACGGTTCCGCCGTCCACCGCGATCGTCTGGCCCGTCACGAATTTGCTGCCGTCGCCGATCAGCCAGGTGATCGTGCCGACAAGATCGGCCGGTTCCAGCGTCCGCTGGATCGATTGACCGGTGCGGATCACCTCCAGGCCGCGATCCAGTTTCTCCCCCAAAAATTCCACCGTACCCTCCGTCATCACCGCGCTGGGCGCCACCGCGTTGACCCGGATGAAATCCCGTCCAAGCTCCCGAGCCAGGCCGCGTGTCAGACCGATCACGGCGGCTTTGGAGGTTGTGTAGTGCAGCGCGAACGGCATCCCGTAGGTCGCCGCCAGCGAGGCAATGTTGACGATGGACCCGCCGCCCGACTGGCGCATCGCCGGCACGACGGCCTTGCAGCAATTCCAGATGCCCTTGACGTTGACCGCCATGGCCGCGTCCCAGTCGGCCTCGGGAATTTGGTTGAACCGGCCACCACGCAGCGACCCGTAGAGCGCGGCGTTGTTGATCAGCGCGTCGATGCGGCCGAACCGCTCCATTGCCCGCTCCACCATCGCGCCGGCGGACGCGATATCGGCGACATCCAGCGTCATGCCAAACGCATCGTTCCCCGCTGCCGCCACCGCCGCCGAACAGTCCAGCACATCGCCGGCCACGACATGGGCACCGGCCTGGCCGAGGCTGCGGGCATATTCGAAGCCCAGGCCGCGCGCGGCCCCGGTAATCAACACCACTTTTCCGGCGACGGTCATGATGGTTTCCTTCCTGCGAAATTTGCCCAGCGGCGCGACATTGGGCTAATGCCTGAAGCCTAATCGTCTCAGGAAACATCAACAATGGCGCCGAATACCAAGCGGGTGTTCTACGTGAACAACGTCTCCGCCCAGGTGTATCTCGATATGCTGGCCAAGCGGCCGGACATCCACGTGGACAAACTGGAAAACGACTCGCCGGAGTCCGCGATCGAGCCGGTGCTGGCGCAGGCGCACGCCTACCAGATCGGCAGCAGCCGGCAGGAACTGGTGATGAAACTGCAAGGCTACACGCCGCTGCTGTCGCGTTGCCCCAACCTGCTGGTGCTGTCCACCAATGGCGCCGGCTTCGACACGGTCAACCTGGCGGACGCCACGGCGGCGAGGGTCGCGGTGGTGAACCAGGCGGGGGGTAACAAGGAAGGCGTCGCCGAACACGTCATGGCGATGATGCTGGCGTTGTCGAAGCGGATCGTCATGTCGGATCATGCGATGCGGAGCGGCGGCACCTATGACCGGCGCGATTTCATGGGCGATGACGTTCAGGGCCGGACGATCGGGATCATCGGCATCGGCCACGTGGGCACCCGCGTGGCGGAACTGTGCCGCGGCTTGTTCCGGATGCGGGTGATCGCCTACGACCCGTATCAGACCGCTGAACAGATCGCCGCCCGCGGTGCCGAGAAAGCCGCGACGCTGGAGGATCTTCTGCGCGCCGCCGATTACGTCTCGATCAACTGTCCGCACACGGCGGAAACACGCGGCATGATGGGGGCGGCACAATTCGCGCTGATGCAGAAGCACGCTTATTTCATCACCACCGCTCGGGGCGGCATCCACGATGAGGACGCGCTGGCCGCCGCGCTGACCGCGAAGCAGATCACCGGAGCGGGCCTGGATGTCTGGGAAGATGAGCCGCCGCCGTCCGACCATCCGTTGCTGCGGTTTGACAATGTGCTGGTCAGCCCGCACACCGCCGGCATCACCCGTCAGTCGCGCCACAACATCGCGAAGATCGCCGCCGAACAGATGCTGGATATCCTCGATGGGAAGAAGCCGGAGCGGCTGCTGAACCCCGAGGTATGGGAGGCTTATCGCGATCGTTTCGCCGCGATCCTGGGCTTCCGTCCGGAGGCGTAGGCCCAGAAAGGCGGTGCCGTTTCGCTCGTAACTAAATGTCGAGACGATAGAAGCGCGCCGCCGTCCCGCTGAACAGTGCGGTCTTTTCAGCAACGGAGGCGCCTTTCGCCAGTATCTTGCAGGCGTTCCAGAACGCCGCGTAGCCGTAGGAGCCCTTGTCCACGGGGAAATTGCTCTCGAACATGCAGCGATTTGCGCCGAACGCCTCGATGCAGGTCTCGACATAGGGTTTCCAGGCGGCGGCCAGTTCTTCCGAGGACGGTGGTTCCGATTTCGTATGGAAATCCCACCCGTTGATCCGCATCGCCATGCCCCCCAGCTTCACCACCACGTTCGGGCAAGCCGCCAGCGCTCGGATTGATTGCGACCACGTTGCAAATACCTCGGGGCGCTTGCCGTCATACGACCCGATCGCCAGCGGGCCGCCGACATGGTTGAGGCAGATCGGAGTCCCCGGAAACGCCTGAGCCAGCGCGGTTACGTCGCCGATCTGGGGATGATACAGCCATGCATCGAACGACAGATTCAACGGCGCCAGGCAGGCAAAGCCTTTGCGGAACGTTTCATCATACATCAGCCGTGGCGGCGGGGCGTAGGCCGGATTCATCAGGGTCGGATCGGGATCATAAGCCGTGATATGCCGGATTCCCCGGAATCGGCCGCCGCCGGCCCGAATATGCGCCTCCAGCACGTCGCGGGAGGCCTCGCCGTTGCGCAGATCGACATGGCCCACGATGCCGGCGCAGATTTTCGTCGCACCATAGCCGCCGGACGCACTCATCGCCGCGACGCCGTTGACGAATTCGGTTTCCCCCACGGGCTTGAATGCCTCGGGTCCGCTGGCCCGGTGCATCGACCGGCATTGCACGAACACGGTGCCGACGATGTTGTGACCGCTGTTGGTATCGGCCAGCAGATCGTCGAGCATGTACAGCCAATCCGGCCGCTCCCACAGATGATGGTGCGGATCGACGATCGGCAATGCCGGCTCCAGGATCGTCTCGGTGCGGCGCGCCAGCCAGTCGTTGCGGACGGGCAGATAGGGACTAGGGGTTGTCGTGGTGCTCATGCGGGCGTTTCCTTATTCATTCGCGGCATTGTTTCCCGCTGCGTTCGGAATGCCAAGACCCGCGGGTCACAGACTGGTCAACGCACCCACACTGACCGGCTTGGTTGGAAAGCGGGTGCGTAACGGTTCGATCACCGAAACCGGCACACCGCGAGCCTCGGCCAGTACTTCGATTCCGATTGGACCGCAGGTGCGGCCCTGGCACGGTCCCATGCCGCAGCGAGTGTAGGACTTCAACTGGTTCATTCCCAGGCACCCGGTCCGAACCGCCTGCCGCACGGCGCCGGCGGTCACTTCCTCGCACCGGCACACCAAGGTCGCGTCGTCTAGCCGCATCGGCAGGGGCGCGAACAGCGTGTCCAACAAGGGCCTGACCGCCAGGTGCCGAGCACGTTCGGCGCGCAAGGCGGATGCGTCGCCGCCGGCCAGTCCCAGTGCCGCGATCCGGCCTGACAGCACCGCCGCCACGGCGCCGCCGATCCCGGCCCCATCGCCCGCGATCAGGATGCCGGGCTCGGACGTGCGTCCCCATTCGTCCACGACCGGCTGCCAGCAGTGCTGGGTCTCGTTCCAGGTATGCGCGCATCCAAGTGCGCGCGATATCTGCACCGAGGGGATGACACCGTCATGCAGAAGCAGCAAGTCGGCGGCTTCGGTTTTCCAACCCTTGGGCGTTCGGAACGAAACCGAGCGCAGTGCCGTTTCGCCGTCCGCCCGCACCGCCGATGCCGCGACCCAGCGCACACCGGCGCCGGACAATCGCCGCCGCCATGCCAGACCTCGGCGGATTTCGGGCCACGCCGCCATCGAAACGTGCCGCAGCGCGCGCACCGGAGCGAACCCGTCCGACAGATCGATCACCCCGGCGATGGCGCCGCCCGCGTCCAGCACCTGGGTCGCATACAGCAGCAGCAACGGGCCTTGGCCGGCGAGCCAGGTGGCGTGGTCGGGCAGCAGACCGCCCGTCTTCAGGGCAATCTGCGCGGCACCCACGGTCATGACACCGGGCAGCGTCCAACCGGGAATCGGCAACGGCCGTTCAGTGGTTCCGGTCGCCAGCAGCACGTTGCGGGCGAAAACCGAATGGGCGCCGTCCGCGTCGGACCAGAAGACCTGGCCATCCGGCTCGATGGCCCAGACAGTGGCGTTCCAGTGTGCCTGCGCCGAACAGCCGCGAAAGCGCTGGATCAGCGCCAGGGCCGCCGCTTCGTCGGCGTCTTTCGCGCCACGGATTTCCAGCGCTTGCCAGATCCGGCCACCGGGCGCGGCGTTCTCATCCAGCACCACCACCGAAAGGCCGTGTTCGGCGGCCTCGACCGCCGCACCGATCCCGGCCGGTCCGGCGCCGACGATCAGAAGGTCGAGACTCACCCGATGAACTTCACCAGCTTGCCGGATGGTGTGCCCAGCACCTCATCATCGCGCATGACGATCTGGCCGCGGACGATCGTTGCCACCGGCCAGCCGGTGATCTGCATTCCGGCGAACGGGGTCCATCCGCAGGGCGCGGCGATCCATGATTCCTCGATCCGCCGCTGCCGCTTCATGTCCACCAGTGTGAAGTCGCCATCATATCCGGCGGCGAGCCGTCCCTTGCCAACCACGCCGTAAACCCGAGCGGGTCCGGCACACATGAGATCGACCATGCGGGCGAGGGGGAGACGGCCGGCGTTGACGTGATCCAGCATGATCGGCACCAGCGTCTGCACACCGGTCAGGCCGGCGGGGCAATCCGGCCAGGGCAGCAGCTTCTTGTCGCGCGGATGGGGTGCGTGGTCCGATCCGATGGTGTCCACGGTGCCGTCGTTGATGGCCTTCCAGGCGGCGTCCATGTGTTCCTGACCGCGGATCGGCGGGTTCATCACGCCGAAACCCTCCAACCGCTCGTAGCAGTCGGGCGCGACCTGGGTCAGGTGATTGACCAGCACCTCGCAAGTTGCGATGTCGCGGAAATCCTTCAGGTAATCCAGTTCCTGCATCGTCGAGACGTGCAGGATGTGCGCCGTTCGGCCGGTCTTACGAGCCAGGGCCATCAGCCGGCGGGTGCCGAGGAACGCACATTCCTCGTCGCGCCAGACCATGTGGTTGGAATACGGATCGCCCGACTTGAACAGCGGCTTGCGCGCCTGGAGGCGATATTCGTCCTCGCTGTGATACGCGATCCGCCGCCGGCCGGAGCGCATGGCTTTTTCCAGGTGCTCGTCGTCCTCGATCATCAGGTCGCCGGTGGAACTGCCGGCGAAAATCTTGATCCCGCAGACCCCGCGGCCGAGTTCCAGCGAGGGCAGGGTGGGTATGTTGGTTTTCGTTCCGCCGACATACAGACCCATGTCGCACCAGGCGACGTCCTCCGCGTAGTCCTGCTTCCAGGCGAGTTGTTCGGGGTTGGTGATGGATGGGCTGGTATTCGGCATGTCGAACACCGTCGTCAGGCCGCCGAGGATGGCGCCCCTGGTGCCGGTGGGAATGGTCTCGACCGCCTTGTCACCGGGGTCGCGCAGATGGACGTGCGGGTCGATCAGGCCGGGCAGCACGTGCAGGCCGGTGGCGTCCAGCACCTTGTCGGCGGTGGCATCCGCACCCACGCCCAGCGCTGCGATGCGACCGTCGCGCACGCCGACGTCGGTATCCTCCGAACCCCACGGCAGCACGCAGGTGCCGTTGCGTATCAGAAGATCGAAATGCGCGGCCATCGTTGGTCCTTTCCCGGTTCGGCGGGAGCCTATCACCTTTTGGCGGCGATGGTCACCGGTTGGGGCTGAACCGATTGTCGTCCTCCTGTCTCGACCCCGGCCTCACCCGGGTATATCCTTCTCGGCAAAGCGCGGAGGAAGCCATGCTCACCCAGGCCCAGATCGAGGAATACAACGACGTCGGCGCCATCGTTGTCCCCAATGTCCTGACACCAGCCGAGGTCCGCACCCTCAGCGACGTCACCGACGGCTTCATCGACCGGGCCCGTGGCCTGACCGGGCACACGCCTATCTACGACCTGGAAGACAGTCATTCGGCGGACAATCCCAGGGTGCGCCGGATCAAGGCGGCGCATGCGCAGCATCCCGCCTATGCCGCGCTGACCCGGCACCCGAAGATCATCGCCGTGCTGCAGTCGCTTTGGGGTCCGCACATCCGTTTCGATTCCGCCAAGCTCAATATGAAATGCGCCGGCTTCGGTGCGCCGGTGGAGTGGCATCAGGACTGGGCGTTCTATCCCCACACCAACGACGATCTCGCCGCGGTTGGCGTCATGTTCGACGACATGGCGATGGAAAATGGCCCGCTGATGATCATTCCGGGCAGCCATAAGGGGCCGACATTCGACCACCACGCCGACGGCATTTTCTGCGGTGCGATGAACCCGGAGAACCGTGATGTCGATTTCTCCAAGGCCATCGCCCTGACCGGCAACGCCGGCTCGATCACCGTGCATCATGTCCGGGCTGTGCACGGTTCCGCACCGAATGTCTCCGACCGGGATCGCCGGCTGCTGCTGTTCCAGTTCCGGACGGCGGATGCCTGGCCGATCCTCGGCTTCCCTGGCGGCATCGAGGCGTTCGACAAGCTGATGGTCGCCGGCGAGACGCAACAGCCACGGCTGGCGCCGGCCCCGATCCGCCTGCCGCTGCCGCCGGCGACGCTGCAAGGGTCGTTGTATGAGAACCAGAAGGGCATGAAGGCCCGCTTCTTCGAGACAGTCCCCGCCGAATGACCCAGCCCGCGTGGATGGAGACGATTTTCGACGCCACGCCGCATCTGTCGGGTGAGGGGCCTGTCGATCCCATCGTCCATGATGCCTCGGCGGCGGCTTTGCGGCAGCGGACGGTGAACTTCGCCGCCAAGCGTTATGCCGACATGATGTTCGTCACCGGGCTGGATCGCGGCACCGCCGACCGGCACTTCCGGCTGCGGGTCGCACAGGTACCGTCTGGCCTGAGTGCCCACGCTCCGGAAGCCACGATCCAGGCGGAGGCGGCTGCCGATTTCGCTGCCGGCCGCCTTGTCATCGAGACCGACCCGGCTGACCACCGAACCACCGTTCGCTGGGGGGATGTCGTCGGCCATGCGTTGGCCCGGCCGGGCTATGGCAGCATTCTGCTGGGTCCGCACCGCGCCCCCGCGTTCGATCCCAAACCGATCGTTCGGCAATCGCCGGATGCGGGCAAGGCATGGCCGGTCGGCAGTGCGGTGGAAGCGGTAAAGACCCCGCCGGCTTCGTTCGCCGCCGCGCTGGACGCATTCTTCGCCGGTTCTCCTGGCACGTATGGCGTTCTGGTCGCGACGCCCGACCGCGTGCTGGCCGAACGTTACAGCCCATTCGGCGCCCCGGATCGCGCGACGCCAAGCTGGTCGATGACGAAGGCCATCACCTGCACCGTTATCGGGCGCCTGATCCATGAGGGCTGGCTGACATCGATGCACGATCCGGCGCCGGCGCCGCTTTGGTCCGATCCCCGGGCGATCCACCGCCTGATCACATTGGACCATTTGGTGCGCATGCGCTCCGGCCTTGGCTTCCCGGTGCGGCACGACGATGGCCGGACGACCATCGGGTTCGAGAACAGCGCGGTCTACCAGGACGCCGGCGACGCGTTCGAGGCGGCGCAGCGATCGCTCGTCGCCACGATCCCGGGGTCGGTGTTCCGCTACGTGAACAGCGGCATGAACGTCCTCGGCGCCATCATCCGCGACCAGATCGAACGCCGTAACCTGCCCTATCATCAGACCGCCTACGGCTTGCTGGTGGATCGGCTGGGTATGGGCAGCTATCAGCACTCGGCGGACATGACCGGGAACCTGATCGCCTCGGGGGCGGGTTATGCGACGTTGCGCGACTACGCCAGGCTGGG
>DATAZJ010000488.1:0-14030 GCA_036272115.1 Rhodopila sp.
ATCCTGCGTTGGAACCAGCTCAATTCGCCGATGCAGCGCAACGTGACGATCGAGGAAGTCGGCGGCGCCGGCGTCTACCTGCTGTCCGACCTGGCCTCCGGCGTGACCGGCGAGGTGCATCACGTCGATTGCGGCTATCACCTTGTCGGCATGAAGCACCCGGACGCGCCGGACATCGCCATCGTCGAATGATCGCATCCCGCCATGTCCCATAACAGCTTCGGCCACCTGTTCCGGGTCACGACATGGGGTGAGAGCCACGGCCCGGCCATCGGCGGGGTCGTCGACGGCTGCCCGCCGCGTCTGCCGTTGACCGAGGCCGATATCCAGCCCTGGCTGGACAAACGCCGCCCCGGCCAGTCGAAATTCACCACCCAGCGGCAGGAACCCGACCAGGTCCGCATCCTGTCCGGCACGTTCGAGGGCGTCACCACCGGCACCCCGATCAGCCTGATGATTCAGAACGAGGACCAGCGTTCCCGCGACTACGCCGCCATCGCCACGCAGTTCCGCCCCGGCCATGCGGATGTCACCTACGACCTGAAATACGGCATCCGCGACTATCGCGGCGGTGGCCGGTCATCCGCCCGGGAAACCGCGATGCGGGTCGCCGCCGGCGCCGTCGCCCGGATCGTCCTGGGCCACGCCGTGCGGATCCGCGGCGCCCTGGTGCAGATCGGTCCGCACCGGATCGACCGGGCCCGCTGGGACTGGGCGCAGATCGACGAAAACCCGTTCTTCTGCCCCGACCCGGTCATGGCGCAGACCTGGGACACCTACCTGTCGGGCATCCGCAAATCCGGATCATCCGCCGGCGCGGTGATCGAAATCGTCGCCGACGGCGTTCCCCCGGGCCTCGGGGCGCCGATCTACGGCAAACTGGACGCCGATCTCGCCGGCGCGCTCATGTCGATCAACGCGGTCAAAGGCGTGGAAATCGGCGAGGGTTTCGCCGCCGCCGCCCTGTCCGGCGAGGCGAACGCCGACGAAATGCGCATGGACGACGGCGTGGTAACCTTCGACTCCAACCACGCCGGCGGCATCCTGGGCGGCATCGCCACCGGCCAGCCGATCGTCGCTCGTTTCGCGGTCAAGCCGACCAGTTCGATCCTGTCGCCACGCCACTCGGTCGACCGATCCGGCCACGACATCGAAATAATCACCAAGGGCCGCCACGACCCCTGCGTCGGCATCCGAGCCGTGCCGGTAGGCGAGGCCATGATGGCCTGCGTCCTGGCCGACCACCTGCTGCGCCACCGCGCCCAGAACCCCGACGCACCGGCGAACACGCGGCTGCCAAGGAACTGACGTCTCGCGTTGTCGGCGCCAATTGCCGCGCCGGCAGGCAAAAATGCCTCGCCGATCCAAATTCATCAATGGTCTACAAAACCCTTATCTCGGATCTACAAAACCCTTATCTCCGCGGCCTCTGCGCCCCGCTCTGCGCACTCTGCGTGAAAAGCCCAAGCCAAAAGCCGACTTTGTCCCATCCGTTCAACCGCCCTCCGACCCAACAATCCGCCAATGTCGGTGAAGACGCGCCCGCCCCCCGTCCCGCCCCACAATCACGCATCCGTGATACCGCACCGCGCAATAACCTACCTTGACGGTCGGGAATATTAAGCCCTCAATGCCCGTCTCGTTATCGTGATGCAATCCACAATGCCCCCCAAATCCACCTCCCAGGCCTTCCCCGGACTGAACCCCTTCCTCGGTCTGGTCGGCGTTCGCCGCTGGCTGGCCAGGCTGACCGAAATCCGCGATATCGCCGCCTCCGGCCCCCGGACCGGCCAGGCGATCCGCCAGCGTCACGGCGTCGAGCTCAGCCTGGAAAAGCTGCGCAACAACCCCGGTGCCAAACCATCCGCCGCCGAACTGTTGCTGGGCCGGATCGCCGCCGAAACCGCCCGCGTCGCCGCCAGCCTCAGCACCCGGGGCCGAGACCGCCTGGTCGAACAACTCCGCACCAGCCTCAGCGGCCAAAACACCCTGATCCCCACCTTTCACCTCATGCGCACCGCCATGCTGCAACGATCCCGTGATTTCACCGTCACATTCTCCGGCCTGGAAGACGCCACACCTCACGACCTGCTGCTGCACCGCGACCGCATCGAAGCCGAAATCGCCTGCGACGTCGTCACCGCCGAGGACGGCCGTGGCGTCCATCGAGGTGCCTGGTTCCGTCTCGCCGACCGGATCGATCCCGATCTGCAAACATGGCTCGCCGCCCACCCCGGCCGCTACCTCCTCAAAATGACCCTGCCGCTCGGTCTCCGCGGCGGCCTGCACGACGGCGAGCCCGACAGCGACACCCTCTCCCAACTGCACCACCGCATCCGCGCCATGCTGGAAACCTCCGCTCGGCATGATCACGACGAGGCGATCGTGCTGCGCCTCGACCCCCTGTTGCTGGCCGGCGCCCAGGCCGAGGACATCGGCCTGATCTCCTCCCTGCGCCGGGAATTCGGCCCGGAGGCGCATCTGTCGGTCACCACCGCCGGCAATGGCATCTTCGTGATGGCCGCCCGGGCGGGGCAGGAGAATGAGGTCGCGGTCGCCATCCGCCGGCGCCTCGCCACCCTCGCCCCCACCCGCCTGACCGGCGAGCGCCCCGGCATCCTGTCCGTCTTCGTCGAGGACACCGACCGCCTGGAATGGCGCGGCCTGCGCGACCGTCTGGAACTGGAAGGCGAGACCCGTCAGTTCATGACCGACCCCGCCGGCCGACCGGTGGTGGCGATCAGCTTCGTCTCCCGCCTCGAACTGTTCGGCATCGCCGAACCCGACGCCGCGCCCGGTGGCGAATTGCGCTTCCGCAATCCCCGCCATCCCGCCGCAGGCTTCGCCGCCCTGGCGCCGGCGGTGATGTCGTCAGTGTGAACGGCCGGGCGATACGAAACGCCAAGGCGCCAACTCATATTCAGGATCAAGCCACGGCACCGCCACGATTTGATGGCGGAATGCGGTTGCTCAGTCACTTGAGGGGTTTGCATGTCCACCGCGGAATACTGCCATAAACTCGACGAACTCGACCGCTTGCTGAACGATCCCGACGTGCCCATGCAGCCGGAACGTATCTGGTCCCTGCTGGCCGACGTCGCCCGCCACCCGATGCCGCATGCCGGACGGACGGGCCTGGCGGAGGCTCAGCAGGTATGATCGCGCTGCCATTTGTCCCAGCCCCTAGCAACGGAAATGACACGGTCGGATAAATTCCCTTTAGCCCACGCCAACAGATTCATTTCGTCACGTCCAAAATTGTTGACGAATTGTGCGAATCGGTAGCACAAGGCGTTCCTTGGTGGGATCAGCGCATCGATTGATCTCGAAGCAATAAGGAACGTAGATGTCAAAAGCGTTTATTTCGAAGGTCCTGCAGAACTCGACCGAAGTGACCGGTGCGGCGGCAAATCGTGCCACCAACGACCTGATCGATGCCATCGTCAAGGAAATGAAGAAGTCCGGGAAATTCACCCTTCCCAGCTTCGGAACGTTCACGGTTCGCAAGACCAAGGCCCGCAAGGCGCTCAATCCGCGGACCGGCGAATCGATCAAGGTCAAGGCCGGCAAAACCGTTCGCTTCAAGGCATCTCCGGTCCTCAAGAAGGCCGTCTGAAACCACCGACCCATCATGTGTCGCTGACAGGATCAGCGAGCATCGACATCGCGGTCCATAATCACGTCATGGTCCGGCCCCACGCCGGATCATGACGAATCGGGACCGGCGCCGAGGCCATAGGTATGTTGCAGGTGCAATAGACCCCGCAAATTCAGCCAGACTATAAAATTCAGCCCGACGACAGAGTTGATGGCTCAGGCACCGTACCCTCTCCGGGGCAACGCGTTGTCGCGAGGGAACGGCGATTTTATCTTCCACGCTGTGGCGATCGGGTAAATTTCCCCGCCGCACACCAAATGGCCGCCAGTCAAATTGCCCAGCGAGGGGCTTTTCGTCCGCACCGGCCGGAATACAAGTCGCCCCACAACAGCAGCAATGAACCGAAAGGAGCATTGGCATGCCGACAGTCAAATATCGATCGGTCAATCCCGATCTGCAGCCGCGCCGGACCAGGCTCGCGGTTCCAGGCTGGGCGGGTGAATCCGAACCGAGGGTGGACGGATCGCATGAATATCCCTGGCATTGCATTCCTTTCTCGGAGGCCGCCAGGGCCGGAATCGAAGTGCCCTATCCGTACGCCGACGAACTTCGCGTCACCATGAAAGATGGCATTCTGGTTTTCGCGGGCGATTTCGGCGATGCGTCCGATCCGGATGGAAGGCGCCCCCCGTTCCGCAGCTTTGGGACGCAATACTACACTTACCAGCTACTTCTGGATCTAAAGGTCGAGGCGGGGTTTGCCATCAAGGTCGAAACCCATCCCCGCTTCTATACCGACACCACGGGAACCGTGCCGATCGCCGTCCCAGCGGTGTTGCGACACTGGTGGCCGATGATCTTCTTCGTCGTTTTCAAATCGCCCGCCGAGGGCCAGACCCACGTCTTTCGTCCCGACGAACCAGTCCTGCAGATCACCATCGTTCAGGAAGACATGAAACTCGACATCGTTGAGATGCCGCAGGAAGAGGCGGCCGAACGCGAGCTGCAATCCAGGCGCATCCATGCGAGCCGGCAAACGCTGTCGGCCGACACGCAATGGACATCATCCACCGACACCGTCTTCGACGGCACGTATCGCCGCCTCTACGGGGCGGCGAAGAGCTCGAAGGGCTGATGACGGCCAGGTCTCGCACCGACGCACATGCGCAAGTCGGCCGCCCTCCTGGCCGGATCGCAACGATCAAGCGTCAGCGGCGATGGTCGTGGTGATGGTGATGATGATGGCGGTGGTGATGGTGGTGATGATGATGGTGATGATAGTAATAGTGGTGGTGATGGTGGTGTGGCAGTTGGATGATGAACTGCACATCCTCGACCATTCCCTGGCTCGCCGGACCCATCGGATCCGAGGCGGACTCAGCCATCGCGGCGTCCGACTCCTTCAGCAGCGCGAGCGCATTCGGGATCGGTTTCAGCAGATCCGCGTATGAATACGCCTGCAGCGCCGACTCGGCTGTGACCGGTTGGGCCGTCGCAGCCGACGCGGGAGCAATCGCAACAAGCGCACCGACGACGCCAATCAGCCCTGCCAGATTTTTATCCATAGCCCGTCTCCAGTTGTGGTCGTGACCGCGAAGCCGTCGAGAAGCATCCGGTCGCCAAGTAACAGGAACGGTTGGGCAGGCGGATGGTCGCAGCAGGTGACACCCCGATCATCGCGATCGTGATCGCAACCGCCTCACGCCTGCGTGGGTCTTGCCGCGTCTGCAACCTGGATGCGATTGTCTGAGGTCGGCTTCAACCTCAGAGGCGAATCACCCGCTCAAGAGGCGAACCACTCGCTCAAGAGGTGAATCACTTGCTCAAACAACGATTCGGGCTCGTTGTGAAATAACCGAGTCGTTTGACGAGCGCCGCCAGCCTCTCATCGTCATGGCGGGCGAAGGCCCGCCATCCACGGCTTGCAGTGCTGATCTCGGAAAAGGCGCCGATAGCGGGCCTACGCCCGCTATGACGGGATTGGGCGACAGTGCCAACGTCGCGGCACTTATTTATCCACGGAGCCTTATACCAATCGCCATGTTGGCCCATCGGCACCGCCATGCAACTCGTCCTGGCGAGTGCAGGCTCGCCATTCATGCCTTTGTGTCCGCTCGTAAAAGGCCTGGATGCCGACCTCCGTCGGCATGACGGACGAGGTCAACCGAAGACTCTGCATCAACGCCGGTGTTGGCATCAGATCACGATCGGGCGCCGTTGGCCGATACAACCTCAAGCGATCACGGCCTGACCGCTATCCAGCGAAGTAAATGTCGCACCCAGCAAGAATTCCCTGTTTCCTTCCGGCCCGGTAATCGGACTCTCCGCCACGCCGGCGACCGTCCACCCCGGCAATCCGGACCACCAACCGCTCACCCGCTCACACACCATCCGATGCACCTCCGGATCGCGCACCACGCCCTTGCCGCCCACCAGGGCGGCACCGGCCTCAAACTGCGGCTTGATCAGAACGATCGCCCAGGCACCGGGAACGCACAGCGCCAGCGGCGCCGGCAGCACCGTCGCCAACCCGATGAAGCTGGCATCGCACACCAGCGCGCCGATCGGATCCGCCACCGCCGCTCGATCCAGATAGCGGGCGTTGGTCTTCTCATGCACGACCACCCGCTCGTCGCACCGCAGCTTCCACGCCAATTGCCCATGACCGACGTCCACCGCGTGCACCTTCGCCGCGCCGTGCGCCAGCAGCACATCGGTAAACCCGCCCGTCGAGGCCCCAACATCCAGACAAACGCGCCCCGCCGGCAAGAACCCGAAATGCGCCAGCCCATGCGCCAGCTTCAAACCACCCCGAGACACCCACGGATGATCCTGCCCCCGCACCTCCAACGGAACGTCCTCGGCCAGCATGTCGCCGGCCTTGCCAACCCGCCGCTCGCCGGAGAATACCTTCCCCGCCAGGATCAGCGCCTGCGCCCGCGTGCGGCTGTCCACCAGCCCACGCAGCACCAGCATCTGATCGGCCCGCTGCTTCACTATTCGAGCGGCCTGGTTCCCAGCGACCCATCCGTCCGCTGCACCAGCGCCTCAACCCTGGCCTCGACCTCGGCCAGCTTCGCCTCGCAGTGACGCCGCAGCTTCACCCCGCGTTCGAACGCCTGCACGGCGGCATCCAGCTTCAACGTGCCGCCCTCCAGCCCGCGCACGATCTGATCAAGCTCCGCCAGCGCATCCTCAAACGACAACTGGGCGACATCGTCTTCCGGCATGTAGAGGCCTCTATATGGGTGGGAGGAAGGCAAGGCGCGCCGCCCCGTGGAACCGCTTATAAAGGATTTGGGGAGGATGCGGCTACTCAGACCGTCCCAACCGCCACCGTCGCCCCCTCCTCCCCAAATCCCCCATGAATGGGATCGAAGGGCCCCCGGCCCTTCGCGGGTCCAGGGCAGCGCCCTGGCCTTCCCTTCACACCCGCATAAGCCCCCGCACATGCACGGCAGCCGAGGCCGCCAGCGCTTGCAGGTCATAGCCACCCTCCAGCACCGACACGACCCGGCCGCCACAATGCCTGTCCGCGACGGCCACCAGTTCGTCGGTGATCCAGGCGAAGTCCGTCGTTTCCAGCCGCAACTGCGCCAGCGGATCGGCGATATGCGCATCGAAGCCGGCGGAGATAATCAGCAACCCCGGCGCAAACCCATCCAACGCCGGCAAAATCATATTCGACCAAGCCGCTCGGAATGCCGCGCTGCCGTCCCGCGGCCGCAACGGCGCGTTGACGATGTTGTCCGCCACGCCGTGTTCCCATGCCTCCCCGGTGCCTGGGTAGCACGGGCTCTGGTGGGACGACGCGTAGAACAGGTCCGGATCGTTGGCGAACATCGCCTGCGTGCCGTTGCCGTGATGAACATCGAAATCGACCACGGCGATGCGCTGGATGCCCCAGCGCGCCCGAGCATGCAGCGCCGCGACGGCGACATTGTTGAACAGGCAGAATCCCATCGGCCGATTCGGTTCGGCGTGGTGCCCGGGCGGCCGCACCGCGGCAAACGCCGCACGAGCCCAGCCCTCCTGCACCGCGTCCACCGCCATGCAGGCGGCCCCGGCGGCCCGTGCCGCGGCCTCGGCACTGCCATGGCTCATCACCGTGTCGCCGTCGAGTTGCACCGGCTCGCCCTCCTCCGGACGGATCGACAGGATCGCCTCCACGTATTCCCGCGGATGCACCCGGCTGAGTTGCTCCACCGTCGCCATCGGCGCCGATTCGCGCAACAGAGGGGCGAATTCCGGTGCCTCCAGCGCGGCCAGCACGGCCCGTAGCCGTTCGGAGGTCTCGGGGTGATACGGTCCGGTGTCGTGCTCCAGGCACGCCGTGTGGGTGATCAACGCGGTGGTCACGTCAGCTACCCTTCTTGTCAGGATCGTCGATGCGTCGGCGGATCACGAAGCTGAATACGCCGGCTTCCTCGCTCCACGCCAGCAGGGCGTGACCGGTTTCCCGGCAGAACGCCTGAAAATCGCCCACCGCGGCGCGATCGGTCGCCAGCACGCGCAGCCGCTGCCCGCCCGTCATGCTACGCAGCGTCCGGTTTGCCTTCAGCACCGGCAGCGGGCAGTTCATGCCTTTGACGTCAAGCAGGGTCTCGCTCATGCCGGCAACATGCGTATGCCGCGACGATTGGGCAAGGGAGGCTTGAGTCCGCCCCGCCCGCAACGGCATGATACCGCCCCCGTCGGCACGACAAGGGGCACGACAAGGGGCACCATGACGCAACATCGCATCGGCATCGACCTGGGCGGCACCAAGATCGAGATCGCGGTCCTCGCCCCCGACGGCACCGAGGTCCTGCGTCACCGCGTCCCCACCCCGCAAGGCTACCCGAACACCCTGACCGCCATCGCCGGCCTGGTCCGCACCTGCGAATCCCAACTGGGCGTCACCGCCACGGTCGGCATCGGCATTCCGGGCGTGATCAGCCCCGCCACCGGCCTGGTGAAGAACGCCAACTCCATCGCCCTGAACGGCCATCGCTTCGACCACGACATCAGCCAGGCGCTGGACCGCGAGGTCCGCGTCGAGAACGACGCCAACTGCTTCGCCCTCAGTGAGGCCACCGACGGCGCCGGCGCCGGCTTCGGCGTGGTGTTCGGCGTGATCCTGGGCACCGGCTGCGGCGGCGGCATCGTCATGCACGGCCGCGTGCATCAAGGCCCGCACCGGGTCGCCGGCGAATGGGGCCACACCCCCCTGCCCTGGCCGCGAGGCCAGGAAGTGCCGGGCCACCTATGCTGGTGCGGCAAGCATGGCTGCCTGGAATCCTACCTCGCCGGACCGGCTTTGGCACGCGACTGCGACGGCCCCGGGGCCCACGACGCCAGTGGACTGCCGGACCGAGCCGCCGCCGGCGACCAGGCCGCCGCCCAGGCAATTTCCCGCCACGCCGACCGCCTCGCCCGCGGCCTGGCCGTGGTCATCAACCTGCTCGACCCCGACGCCATCGTCCTCGGCGGCGGCCTGTCCAACATGGATCACCTCTACACCGACCTGCCGCGCCTGATCCCCACCCACGCGTTCAGCGACGTGATCGCGACGCCGGTCCTGCGCAACCGCCATGGCGACTCGTCCGGCGTGCGCGGCGCCGCCTGGCTGTGGCCGGCCGCCTGACATGGCACGCCCCGGTCCGCCGCAAGCGATGTGCCGGGACTGCTGCCTCGTCGTCGACCCGGCCCCGCCCCGCTGCCCCCACTGCGGCGGCAACCTGGTCCGTCATCCCTCGCTGTTCGACCTGACCATCGCCCACATCGACTGCGACGCCTTCTTCGCCAGCGTCGAGAAGCGCGACCGCCCCGAACTCCAGTCCCGCCCGGTGATCGTCGGCGGCGGCACCAGGGGCGTGGTCAGCGCCGCCTGCTACGTCGCCCGCATCTACGGCGTGAAAAGCGCCATGCCCATGTTCAAGGCCCTGAAAGCCTGCCCCGACGCGGTCGTCATCAGGCCGAACTTCGAAAAATACGTCACCGCCTCCCGCCAGGTCAGGACCCTGATGAACGCGCTCACTCCCCTGGTGCAGCCGCTGTCGATCGACGAAGCGGTGCTCGACCTCTCAGGCACCCAGGCCCTGCACGGCGCCGCCCCCGCCGTGGTGCTGGCCCGCTTCGCCAGCGCGGTCGAACGCCAGGTCGGCATCACCGTCTCCATCGGCCTCGCCGCCAACCGGCTGATGGCCAAGATCGCCGCCGGAAGAGGCAAGCCGCGCGGCTTCACCGTGATCGATGCCGACGAAGCCGCCGCCCTGCTCGCCCCCGAACCCGTCCGCCTGCTGCCCGGCGTCGGCGCCGCTCAGGCCCGCAAGCTCGCCACGATCGGGATCACCCGACTCGGCCAGCTACAGGCCCTGCCCGACCGCGAGGCCCTGCGGAAACTCGGCGACGACGGACCCGCGTTGGTCCGCCGATCCCGCGGCGAAGACGCCCGCCTGGTCGATCCGATTCGCGAAACCAAATCGATCAGCGCCGAAACCACCTTCGACCGCGACCTGTCCACCGTCGCCGACCTTGAACGCCCGCTCTGGCGCCTGTGCGAAAAACTGGCCCGCCGCCTCAAGCAAAACGACCTCGCCGCCGGCGGCGTCGTCCTGAAGCTGAAAACCACCCGCTTCACCCTGCGCACCCGAAACGCTCGGCTGCCCAGCCCCACGGTGCTGCCGGACCGGCTGTTCGACCTCGCCCGATCCCTGCTGGCGAAGGAGGCCACAGGCACCGAGTTTCGCCTGATCGGCATCGGCGCCAACCCGCTGGTCCCGATCGCCACCGCCGACCTGGGCGATCTGGCCGACCCCGCCACACCCCGCCGAGCCGCGGCACAGGCGGCGATCGATGCGCTGCGCGGGCGTTTCGGCGAAAGTGCGATCACCAAAGGCCGGTCGCTGCGCTAGCTGACCGTTCCGCTTCCCGGATCGGAACACCCGTAACGACTTGCCGGAAAGGCGTAGCCCGGCGGGCTTTACCCGGCCCCACCGGCGAATACTAAGCCCTGTTTGCCGGAGACCACTTCAATGCCTGTTTTAATTGATGAAATTTCCTTCATTTCGGGGACACGGAATTACCAATGTTATCTTACGTGACCATCGTCGCGGGAATGAGCGAGCCCGGTCCAAATCACCGGAACATTGCCCGCCACGCGCCGCGCCTTCTATCGACAATCGCAAAAACCCCAACAATCACCGGCAATTTTCCACCAGGAGCCCAACTGGCCGTCATCGCCACGCCGATACGGCGTCCGCCCCGCCGCAATCGCCATCACGCCCGGCGCTCGGTTACAACCCGACACATATCAGTATTGTTACGGAAATATAATCGCCGAAACCGAACAAAATCGTCAGTACACCACCTCGTTACGAGACACGAACTCGGTCGCATGACATCTATCACATGACGGTCATCCACCGGCTGGCCGTCCATTCAATGGAAAGGTGCGGCATAATGATCACAAACGAGGTCAGCGACGGTCTGGCCGGCATTCTGAGAACCGCGATCGTGGAGCTCGTCCGCCGTGACGGTCCCGATCTATCCGCTCGCCAGCTCGGCGTCTTCCTGACGTGCTACCTCGAAACCGAGGCACAGACCGTCCGCGGCCTGGCCGGAAAATTGGGCGTATCGAAGCCCGCCATCACACGTGCGCTTGACCGCCTGTCGGAGTTCGACCTGGTGCGCCGCAAGACCGATCCGCTGGATCGCCGCAGCGTCCTGGTGCAACGCACCGCGACCGGAATGGCCTTTCTGCGGGAGATGCGGACGATCCTTCGCGACGCCGCCTCGACCATGCGGATCACCGCCGAACCGGCCCCCGCCCGGGCACGCGCCGGCAGCGAACCCGCTCGCGCTCACTGATATCCGGGCCGCGACGCCTCGCGGCCCGGCCGCCTCTTGCCGCGACACCCCGGTCCGGGATTTATCGTCCCGGAAACGGCAAGGGTGGCCGCGACACGAGGTGACAAAATGAACGACATCTCCCCACCGCCGCATGGCGGCAAATCAAGCGTCCCGCCGCATGGCGGCAAATCAAACGTCCCGCCGCATGGCGGCAAATCAAACGTCCCGCCGCATGGCGGCAGATCAGCCCTACCGCCACACGGCGGCAAGGCGACGCGCTACGACGATCTGGCCAGCCAGATCACCGGACTGCTGGCAGGCGAGAACGACGGCATCGCCAATCTCGCCAACGCCGCCGCGGCGATCTACCACACGCTGCCCGACCTGAACTGGGCCGGCTTCTACCTCGCGCGCGGTTCGGAGCTGGTCCTGGGCCCGTTCCAGGGCAGGCCAGCCTGCGTCCGCATCCCCATCGGCACCGGAGTCTGCGGCACCGCCGCCGAACGGCGCCAATCGGTGCTGGTGCCGGACGTGCACGAATTCCCCGGCCACATCGCCTGCGACTCGGCCTCCCGCTCCGAACTGGTCGTGCCGCTGATCCGCGACGACACCCTCATCGGCGTGCTGGACCTGGACAGCCCGGCACTGGCGCGCTTCGATGCGCGCGATCAGGCCGGATGCGAGGCACTGGTGGCGGTCATCGTCCGCCACCTGGCCCCCATTCTGCCTGTTTGATCGCGTCGCGAATCCGCGCCGCGCCCACTGGGGAGAACACCTATGCTCGTCGATCACCGCACCTACACCGTGAAGCCCGGCACCATGGCCAAACAAGCCGCGCTCTATCAGGAGTTCGGCCTGAAGCCGCAAACCAGGCACCTGGGCCAGCCGCTCGCCTGGCTGATCACCGAATCCGGCGAAGTGAACACCTATGTCCACATCTGGGTGTACAAGGACGCCGCCGATCGCGCCGCCAAGCGCGCCGCCATGGGCGCCGATCCGGAATGGCAGACCTACCTGCAGAAAACCGGCGAGGCCGGCTACCTGATCGCCCAGAAAAACAGCCTCATGACACCGGCAGCCTTCGCACCAATCAACCGCTAGTGTCCTGCCCCAGAAGTTCGTCGCATCTTGCGGCGTGCTTCTGGGACCAGCAGGCCACTGAAAACAAAGAGCTAGTGTGAACCAACCCAACAAGCAGAACAAAGTATAAGCGTCCGGCGCTGGCCTCTCACCGCCTTGATAACCGAAGGGCCGCCATCCGGGGTATCCCGGCCAGTGCCGGCAGGCATCAAGACAAACGCCCACCGTGGAGGAGATCGCGACCCGATCTCCTCCCCTTCTGGTAACCCCTCTCGTGAACACATTGCTGATTTTCGGCCTGGGCTACACCGGATCGGCCATCGCGTCGGCAGCCCGGGCGTCGGGGTTCGCGGTCGCCGGCACAACGCGCGACGGGACCGACGGAACCCTTCGCTTCGATACCGCAGCCGACGCGATCGGATCCGCCACCCACCTGCTGACGACAGCCGCCCCGGACGAATCCGGCGACCCGGTGCTGGCCCGCTACCAGGCCGCCATTGCCGCCGCCCCATCGCTGAAATGGATCGGCTACCTGTCCAGCACCGTGGTTTACGGCAATCGCGACGGCGGATGGGTGGACGAGGACACCCCGATAACGCCGTCCCAGGACCGGGGACACCGGCGAGCAGCGGCCGAGGCAGCCTGGGCCCGCTTCGCCCACGCAAATCCGGTGGACATCTTCCGCCTGGCCGGCATCTACGGTCCCGGCCGATCGGCGCTCGACGACCTCCGCGCCGGCCGCGCTCGGCGCATGGACAAACCAGGACACCAGTTCGGCCGCATCCATCGCGACGACATCGCCGCCGCCGTGGTCGCCGCCATGCAGCAGGACCGTCCGCCGGGGCGCCGCATCCTGAACCTCGCCGACGACGAGCCCTCCGAAAGCGCCGCGGTGGTCACCGAGGCGGCACGCCTGCTGGACATGACCCCCCCGCCGCTGGTCGCATTCGCCGATGCCCTCCCGGCGATGACACCGATGGCGCGCAGCTTCTGGTCCGAGTCCCGCCTCGTCGCCAATGCGAAAACCAAGGCGGCGCTGGGGATCGCCTGGCGCTATCCGACCTATCGCGAGGGCCTACGCGCCATCCTCGCCGAGCAGCGCGGCAACCGTCTGGACTAGCAGCGCCAGATCGGCCGCCCGGGACAAGCGGTGGTCGCCATCCTTGACCAGAATAACCCTGGCATCCGGCGTCTCCACCTGTTCGGCAATGCGGAGCGCCAGTTCCCACGGCACATCCGGGTCGGACTGCCCGTGCAGCAGACGGACCGGGCAATGGATCGCCATGCGGCCGGTCAGCACGTGGCGATGCGCACCGTCCTCGATCAGCGCTCGGGTGATCGGCGTCGGGTCGCCGTATTGACTCGGCACATACAACACCCCGTCCCGTTGCAGCGTGGCACGTTCGACCGGCGTCATCGACTCCCACATCAGCCGCTGGGTGAAATCCGGAGCGGCGGCGACGCCCACCAGGGCGGCAACCCGGCCAGGCCGAGCGAGCGCGGTCAACAAGGCGATCCA
>DATAZJ010000489.1:0-3325 GCA_036272115.1 Rhodopila sp.
GCTGTATCTGGCCAGCGACGATGCGAGTTATGTGAACGGGGCGAGCTTGCTGGTCGATGGTGCCTGGGCGGTCAGCGGCTACCCGGATATGAGACCCTTCCGCGGCCCGATTGGCTGGAACCAGAGGACACAAGCATGAGTGAGGTACTTGTCCGGCGCCATGGCGGTGTCGCCACGATATCGATCAACAATGCGGCGCGGCTGAACTGCCTTGGGCATGCGCAGATCACGGCGTTTATCGACGCCGTCACGGCGCTGGCGGATAATGCGGACCTGCGGGTGCTGGTCGTCACCGGTGAGGGCGACCGATCGTTCATGGGGGGCGCGAACCTGCATGAGCTGCACGAACTGAACCCGGCTCGGGCACGGGATTTCCTGACGCTGATCCACCGCATGTGCAAGGTGCTGCGGGACCTGCCGGTGCCGGTCATTGCTCGTGTGAACGGGTTCTGCCTCGGTGCGGGGCTGGAGGTAATGGCCGCCTGCGACATGCACATCGCGAGCGACAATGCGGTGTTTGGCATGCCGGAGGTGAAGATCGGTCTGCCGTCGGTGGTCGAGGCCGCGTTGCTGCCGCAACTGATCGGTTGGGGGCGGACGAAGCTGTTGCTCTATACGGGCGACAACATCGATGCGCCGACCGCACTGGCGTGGGGGTTGGTGGAGAAGGTCGTTCCCGCCGCGGAACTGGATGCGGCGTTGGGGCGGTGGGTGGAGTCGATCGTGGAATCCGGACCGAAGGCGATCCGGTTGCAGAAGGAACTGATCCGCGAGTGGGAGGCGATGCCGGTGAACGATGCGATCGAAGCGGGAATTCGTTGCATGTACCGAGCATATCAGTCGGATGAGGGGCCGCGGATGGTGGGGGAGGCGATTGCGCGGCTGAAGGGCCGGAATCGCGGCGGCTAAATCAGCCGCCAATGCACCAGTGTGAAGGGTGACGCGGCGGATTCGTGGTGTTCGAATGCCGCTTCGACCGCCCCGCCGATCGGGACGTCCTGTTTGGGATCACCCAGCAGATTGCCCACCATACGTACGTTCCCGGCGGCGGGCAGTTCCACCAGGGCGGCGATATACGGGCCATGGCCGTTCAGGGCCGGATGCACCGGATGCCAGATGCGCTGGTAACTGTAGATCACGCCTCGGCCTTCGACTTCACGCCAATCGAGGTCGAAGCTGTTGCAACGATGGCAGATCCATTCCGGACCCCATTGCCAGTGGTTGCAACCGCGACAGAACTGGATGAGCAGTTTCTCGCGGCGTGTGCCTTCCCAGTACGGTGTGGACAGTCCGTCGGCGCCGGCGGATGGGGCGGGCAGGCCCTCGGGTAGATACGACATCACAGAGTGGCCTCCGAACCGAGGATCAAGGAACTTACCGGCGTCACCATCGGACCGCCGATGACGATGACGGCGTCGCTTTTCGGTGCCTGATTGACGGACTCGCCGCGGATCTGGCGTACTGCCTCGTTCACCAGTTCCAGGCCGTGCATGTAGCACTCGGCGAGGTTACCGCCGCTGGTGTTCAGCGGCATCTTGCCCGTGGGGGCGATCAGGTTCTCCAGCCGCAACAGGTCGTTGGCTTCCTCGGGGGCGCAGAAGCCGTGTTCCACGAGGCTCATCAGCACGCCGCCGGTGAAATTTTCGTAGCACTGGACGACGTCGATGTCCTTTGGACCCAGTTTCGCCATCGCATACAGGTTGGGTGCGACGGTGGCGAAATGGGAACTCGGGTAGTTCGGTCCGTTGTGGATCGGTGCGGCACAGCGATGATCGGACCCGCCGGCCACGCTCAGCAGATAGCTGGGCTTGTGCGGCAGGTCCTTGGCACGATCGGCGGGCATGACGATCACCGCGGCGGCGCCATCGTTCTCCAGGCAACAATCGAACAGATGAAACGGTTCGACGATCCAGCGGGAGGCATCGTATTTCGCCTCGTCAAGCGGACGTCCATACATGACGGCGCGCGGATTGTTCTGGGCGTGGTGGTAGGAGGCCAGGGAAATCGCTCGCAAAGCTTCCTGCTTGACGCCGTGATCGTGCATGAAGCGCACGACCTTCATGACGAATTTCTGGGCGGGCGACATGACGCCATAGGGGATGGTGAAGGCATCGTCGCCGGAGGCCAGCGGTGCCCCAGTGCCACGGCCAAACCGAGCGAACTGCCCCTGCGCCAGGGCTCGGAATGCCACCACGCAGTTGGCCATGCCAGACGTAACGGCCGCGGCCGCGTTGCCCACCGCCGCGGCGACTCCGCCACCGCCGCCGCCCCATTGCATGTTGGAGAAGCGCAGTTCCTTGGTGCCCAGCGCCGCCGCCAGACGCGAGGGATCGTTGCGATCGTTCGAATAGGATGCGAACCCGTCGATATCCTTCGGATCGATGCCGGCGTCCTTCGCCGCCGCCAGGATGGCACGCAGTGCCAGCTTGAACTCACTGTCGGGGGATTGGCCGTGCTTGTAGTAGGGCGTCTCGCCGATGCCGGCGATGACGGTTTGGCCGCGTAAGGTCCGTTCTGCCATTTTGGTACGTCTCCTGCCCGTAGCCTGCACTGGCTTTCGCAATAATACCAGTCCGCCGAAATCCGTGCTATCATGCGGATTAGCGGATCCGGCCTGAAGAACGCGAACCGCCCAACATGACTGCCACCAGGGAGGCAGACGATGGACGCACCGGTCGGGTTCGACCCGCGGAAAGACGCCTATGCGACACCGATCGAGCGGATCGACGTCAGTAATCCGCATCTATATCAAGACGATACATGGCGGCCGTATTTTGAGCGCCTGCGCCGGGAGGACCCGGTGCATTGGTGTGAAAACGGCATGTACGGCGCGTTCTGGTCGGTTACCCGTTATCGCGACATCATGGCGGTGGACACCAACCAGAAGGCGTTTTCGTCCGACGCGCTGATGGGCGGTATCGTGCTGCGCGACCTGCCGATGGATTTCCGGCGGCCGAGCTTCATCTCGATGGACCCGCCGAAGCATGATGAGCAACGCAAGATCGTGGCGCCGATCGTCGCGCCGATGAACCTCGCCAACCTGTCCGGCACCATTCGCGAGCGGGTCGGCCGCATCCTGGATGGTCTGCCGCGGGGCGAGACGTTCGACTGGGTGGAGCGGGTTTCGGTCGAACTGACCACCCAGATGCTGGCGACCTTGTTCGACTTCCCGTTCGAGGACCGAACGAAGCTGACGTACTGGTCCAACGTCGCGACGGTGAACACAAGAGCGGGGACGGAGATCGATTCGGAAGAAAAGCGTAATGAGGTGCTGGATCGGGCGGTCGCCTACTTTACCGACCTCTGGAACCAGCGGGCGAAGCAG
>DATAZJ010000490.1:0-5612 GCA_036272115.1 Rhodopila sp.
AACATTCCGTTCTATGGCTTCGCGGTGCTGTGCATCGACCATCCCGAGGTGCAGCAGATGATCCCCCGCCTGTCGGATCATCGCATCGTCACCTACGGGTTCTCACCCCAGGCCGACATCCGGGCCGAACGGGTGAAGCCCGACAAGTTGGGTTCGACGTTCGACGTTGTGGTCACCGACCGCTTCCGCAACCGCTCCCGCAAGATGGGTCCGTTCCGGTTGCCGATGCTGGGCGCGCACAATGTGCAGAACGCGCTGGCGGCGATCGCCGTGGGCATCGAGATGGAGATCGACGACACCACGCTGCGAGACGCGTTCCTGGGCTTCAAGGGCGTCAAGCGCCGCTTCACCAAAACCGGCGAGGCTGGCGGAATCTCGGTGATCGACGATTACGGCCACCATCCGGTGGAGATCGCCGCTGTCCTGAAAGCCGCTCGCCAAGCCGGCGCGCGCGACGTCGTCGCGGTGGTGCAGCCGCATCGCTACACGCGGCTGGAATCGCTGTTCAACGATTTCTGCACCTGCATGAACGACGCCGGCACGGTCATTGTCGCCGATGTCTATGCGGCCGGCGAGCAGCCGATTCCCGGCGTGACTCGTGACGCGCTGGTGGAAGGCCTGCGTGCGCGCGGACATCGCAGCGTCGTTGCGTTGCCGAATCCGGGACGTCTCGCCGAGATGGTGCATGCGATCGCCCGTTCGGGCGACTTCGTCGTATGCCTGGGCGCCGGATCGATCACGCAATGGGCGGCGACGTTGCCTGGCGAACTCGCGGCGCTTCAGGCGGCCGGCGGAAAGCGGGCATCATGATGGCAGCGCCCCGCATGCCCGGCTTTCTGGAACAACTGCCGAAATCGCGCGGCCGTATCCAGGCGGACGCGCCGTTGGCGCCTTTCACCTGGTTCCGGGCAGGCGGTTCGGCCGAGGCGCTGCTGCGGCCGGCGGATGCCGAAGATCTCTCGGGTTTCCTGCGCGATCTGCCGCATGAGGTGCCTGTGCATGTGATTGGTGCGTGCTCCAACCTGATCGTGCGGGACGGCGGGTTGCCCGGCGTCACGATCCGGCTGGCGCGCGGCTTTTCCGCCATCATCGCCGAGGCCGATGGTATCGTTGCCGGAGCAGCGGCGCTGGACGTCACGGTCGCAGAACATGCCGCCGCCGCCGGACTTGCCGGCCTGGAGTTCCTGTCCGGCATTCCGGGATCGATCGGCGGCGCGGTGGCAATGAACGCCGGTGCGTATGGCGGCGACATGGCGCACGGGTTGGACTGGGCCGAGATCGTGACCCGTACCGGAGAGCAACGCAGGCTGACCGCGGCGCAACTGGCGTTCGCGTATCGCCACGCGACGCTGCCGGCGGGTGCGGTCGTGACCCGCGCCCGTCTGCGCGCGACGCAGGGGGCTCCCGCGCTGATCGCCGCACGGATGGCGGACATCAAGATGTCCCGGGAGACGTCTCAGCCGGTGCGGGCTCGCACTGGCGGATCGACGTTCCGCAACCCGGACGGCATGAAAGCCTGGGAACTGATCGACACCGCCGGCTGTCGCGGCATGGTGCGCGGCGGCGCCATGGTGTCCGAGAAGCACACGAATTTCCTGATCAACACCGGCACCGCGACCGCCGCCGACATCGAGGGCCTGGGCGAAGAAGTCCGCCGTCGCGTGCTGGCCGCAACCGGTGTCACGCTGGAATGGGAAATCCGCCGCATCGGCATGCCCGCCGGCCGGCCGGAGGTGGTAGCATGACCCGTATCGTGGTGCTGTATGGCGGCATTTCCGCCGAACGCGAGGTCAGCCTGTCCAGCGGCATTCAGGTTATCGCCGCGCTGCGCGAATCCGGTTTTGACGTCGTTCCGGTGGATGTCGGCCATGATCTGGGCGCGGTGATCGCCGCGCTGACGCCGAAGCCCGACGCGGTGTTCAACGCGCTGCATGGCCGGTTCGGCGAAGACGGTGCAATTCAGGGTGTACTGGATTGGCTAGGCATCCCCTACACCCACTCCGGCGTGCGGGCGTCGTCCCTGGCGATGGACAAGCAGGTGGCAAAAGCGCTGTTTCTATCTGCCGGCTTGCCCGTGGCACCGGGCCGGATGATTTCGATCGAGGAGCTTGAAGCCGGCGATCCGCTGCCGTTGCCCTACGTGGTGAAGCCGGTGAATGAGGGATCGTCGGTCGGCGTGACGGTGGTGCGTGGTGGCGACAACCGGCGCGCCGAAATCGCGCGTAACTGGAGCTTCGGGCCAACGGCGCTGGTGGAAGAATACATTCCGGGCCGCGAACTGACGGTCGGCGTGCTGGACAACCGGGCGCTGGCGGTGACCGATATCCGCGCGGTGGCAGGCACGTTCTACGATTACGAATCGAAATACGCCGATGGCGGGTCCCGCCACATCGTTCCTGCCGAGGTCCATCCTGACGTCTATGCCCAGGCCATGGATGTCGCTGTCGCGGCGCATCGTACGCTGGGCTGCAGGGGCGCCACGCGCTGCGATTTTCGATACGACGACACCGCCGGCGAACCTGGCCGCCTTGTGCTGCTGGAGATCAACACGCAGCCGGGCCTGACCCCGACGTCTCTGCTACCGGAACAGGCGGCGCATCGTGGCATGAGTTTTCCGAAACTCTGCGCCTGGATGGTGGAGCATGCCGCATGCCGCGGGTGAAACAATCTCCCCGTAATTCGGTCACCGACCGGCCTTCGGGTTGGCGCCTGTTGCTGCGCCGTCAGCGCCGCCTCTTGCGGCCGGCGGGGTGGGGTGCGTTCGCCTCGTTCGTCGGCCTGTTGCTGCTGGTCATCTTCCACACCGCCGGATCGCACACCGGTACGTTGTCCAGCATGCGCGAGCGGCTGGGCGCGATGACCGCCGCATCCGGCCTGCGGGTGACGGATGTGGTGATCGAGGGCCGTGCCAATACGCCGGAGCCGTTGTTGCGCGCGGCGATTGGTATCAATAAGGGCGATCCCATCCTGGGGTTCTCGTTGGACGACACTCGGGCGCGGATCGAAACTATTCCGTGGGTGGAACAGGCGACGGTCGAGCGCCGGCTGCCGGGCACGGTGGTGATCAACCTGAAGGAGCGGGCGCCGTTCGCCATCTGGCAGAATCAGGGGAAATTCGTCCTGGTCGACCGCAACGGCCAGATCGTTACGAACCAGGATGTCGCCGCATTCCGCCGGCTACCGCTGATCGTCGGACTGGGAGCACCCGCCGCGGCGGCGGAACTGCTGGATGCTTTGCAGGACCGTCCGGCATTGGCGGAGAAAGTCGCGGCTGCTGTCCGTGTCGGCGAACGCCGGTGGAATCTGCGGATGACCAATGGCACCGATGTGATGCTGCCGGAAGGACACGTGATCGTTGCGCTCGACCGGTTGATCGAACTGCAAAGGGACCACGCCGTGTTTGAACGTCCTTTGGCTGCCATCGACCTGCGTCTGGGCGACCGACTGGTATTTCGTCCTCGGGCCGATGCCAAGGACAGTGCCGTCGCGCCGCACGGCTCGAACCCGCCCACCGTCGCCGTAATCGCCAAGAAGCCCACCTAGGAGCACGAACGGATGGCAGACAATCCTCGCCGTGTGCTTCCCCCCGCCGATACCGGTCCCCCGGAGATTGATCCGCCCCGGCATCATCGATCCGGTCCGTTCGGCATCGTCGATATCGGCACGACCAAGGTTGCCTGCCTGATCGGCCGGGTGGAAAGCGATGGCTCGCTGCGGGTCCTGGGGTTCGGCTGGCAAAAGGGCAGGGGCCTGAATAGCGGCGACATCACCGATCTTGAGGCAGCGGAAAAGGCAATACGAGCGTGCGTCGGTCAGGCCGAGGACATGGCCGACACCAGGCTGCGCTCTGTCACCGTCAACCTGACATGCGGCCAGCCGGAATCGCGGCTGTTCAACGTGCAATGGCCGGTCGGCGGGCGGGCGGTGACGGAAAACGACGTCCGCGGCGTGCTGAACGAGGGGCGCAATCGGGCCGAGGTCGACGGCCGCGAACCGATCCATGTCCTGCCCCTGAATTTTGCCGTCGACGCGACCGACCATGTGATCGATCCGCGCGGCCTGTTCTGCACAACCCTAAACGCAAGGCTGCACGTCATCGATGCCGCGGCGACCGCGCTGCGCACCATGGAATCCTGCATCAGCCGGTGCGATCTGGAAATCGAGGACCTGGTCTCGGCACCGTTGGCCGCCGGATTATCCAGTCTGGTACTGGAAGAACGTGAACTCGGCGCAACGATCATCGATATGGGCGGCGGCACGACCAGCATGGCGGTCTATGCCGACAAGCAAATGATGCACACCGCGTATTTGCCGATCGGCGGGTTGCACGTCACCAAGGACCTGGCGATCGGCCTGTCGACCACGCTGATCCACGCGGAACGATTGAAGACGCTGTTTGGCAACGTCGAATCCAGCCCGGACGACGATCGCGAGCTGCTGCCTGTGCCGTTGGTCGGCGAGGAAGACCATCAGCTCGCGAAAGTGCCGCGCAGCATGGTGGTGAACATCATCCGTCCCCGCATCGAGGAAACCTTCGAATACATCAAGGACCGTCTCGATTCGTCGGGAATGGGACGTGCGGCGGGCAATCGGGTGGTGCTGACCGGTGGGGCCTGCCAGCTTCCGGGCGTTCGTGAGATGGCGGCGCGCATGCTGGGGCGCCAGGTGCGTCTGGGCCGCCCGGCAGCGCTACGCGGCTTGCCGGAACTCGCGTCTGGCCCTGCGTTTTCGACCGCGGCCGGCCTGCTGTCATGGGCAGCCGGCGACGGGCGGGGTTTCCAAGACATCAACCTCGATGGCGAACAGCCGACAGGTCTGTTCCGTCGATTCGTCAATTTTTTGAAAGAACGTGTCTGAGGCCGGCGCGAATCGAGAGTTTCGTCGTAACAAGTACAACCAGTCGTTCCCGTGAAACTCGGGGGAGAGAACGAAATGACCCTGAACCTGACGATACCGCAGATGAACCATACCGACTTTTCACCGCGCATCACCGTCATCGGAGTCGGCGGCGGGGGCACCAACGCGGTCGACAACATGATCGCTGCCAATTTGCAGGGGGTGGAGTTCGTCGTTGCGAACACCGACGCCCAGCAATTGATGCACAGCCGTGCCGATCGCCGCATCCAGCTCGGTCCGCACATCACCCAGGGGCTCGGCGCGGGCGCGAAACCCGAGATCGGCAAGGCCGCTGCGGAGGAGGCTGCGGACGAACTGTATCGGCATCTCGATGGTGCTCACATGTGTTTCATCACCGCCGGCATGGGTGGTGGGACGGGCACTGGCGCGGCGCCGGTGATCGCACGCATGGCACGTGAGCGAAATATCCTGACCGTCGGCGTGGTTACCAAGCCGTTTGGTTTCGAGGGTGTGCGGCGCGGTCGTTGCGCCGACCAAGGCATCGAGGAACTGCAGCAATACGTCGATACGCTGATCGTGATCCCGAACCAGAACCTGTTCCGGATGGCTAATGAACGCACGACGTGGCGCGACGCGTTCAAGATGGCCGACCAGGTGCTGTACATGGGCGTTCGTGGCGTCACCGACCTGATGATGGTGCATGGTCTGGTCAATCTGGATTTCGCCGACATCCGGACCGTGATGGCGGAGATGGG
>DATAZJ010000491.1:0-2544 GCA_036272115.1 Rhodopila sp.
CGCCGTTCCGGGTGCCGGCTTTATCGAAAAGCCCTATTCGCAAAATCAGGTCGCCCGGCGGATCGCGGCTCTGCTCGATAGCTGAAACTGGCGATCATCAAAAAGGCCAAGGTAGACTATAATAATTTCTGAGGTGTCCGGCCTGCCGCCACGATTTGACCTTGGACCGGCTCTAACGATGTGGCAACAAAGCACGCGATAACCGCGCGTTTACCTTCTGCCGCCAGATCGAACCTCGATGACCCCAGTTTCCAGCCGGGCAAGCCCCCCGGCCCGTGTGCCGCACAGGCCGATGGTTTCAGCCGTCAGCCTGTTTTTGCTTGCGTCCGTTATTGCCGTCGTCCTGTTCATCGCCCTGCGTTCGCCCCTGAAGGACGACATCGCCTGGCTGCTTTACGTCGCTCGGCGCTGGATGGCCGGACGAACGCTTTACGTGGACCTGGTTGAGGTCAACCCGCCGCTGATCGTCTGGATATCGGCTGTGCCGCTGGAAATCGCGCGCTGGCTGCACGTCGACACACAGTTCGTCGCGATGCCGGTGTTCATCGCCGCGGTTCTCGTATGTGCCGGATGGACGGCGCACCTGCTGCGACCGCGTGGCGGAATTTTCGCTGAACCGTTGCCCGTCTTTGCGATAATCGGCTCTGTCCTGCTGATCCTGCCCGCCGCCGATCTGGGGCAGCGAGAACATCTGATGGTCGCCGCCTTCCTGCCTTATCTGGTGCTGTACGTTCGTTCCCTGGACGGCACGGACGGCTTTGACGGCAAATGGGCGCCGGTCGCCGCCGCCCTTGCCGCCGGCATGCTCGCGGGGTTGGGGTGCGCCCTGAAGCCACGCTACGCCTTGGTGTTTGCCGTACTGGAATGCCTGGCCCTGACACGCGGCCTGCGGCCATGGCGGATCATGCCGCTTGCCGCCGCGGCGACGCTGGTGGGCTATGCCGCCCTGGTCGCGATCGTATGCCCCGCCTATCTACGCCGAGCGATACCGATGGCTCTTGCGCTGTACGGTGCGACCGACGTGTCGTTTCTCAGCCTGGCCGCCCACAGCACCTTGTTGCTGAGCGGGCTGGTCGTGGCCGCCGGCCTGCTCTGGCTGCGCCGTCGCAGCCTCACCGATTACAACCTGATGCTGACGCTGGTGATTTTCGCCGCGACCTGCACCGTGGTCTGTTTCGTGGACGGCAAGGACTGGTACTATCACCGCCTGCCCGCGACCGTGGGAACCGTCCTCGCGCTGCTGCTGTGGACGGTCACCGAGATGGTGCAGCGCCGATGGCGCATCCGCTGGCCGCTCGTCGTCGCCGGTCTCGCGGTCGCCTTCTTCTGCGTCTCCTCGGTGCGGCGGATGGAGCCGGAAGCCGCGGATGCCCTGGATCCAAGACTGACCGCGGTGGATCGCCTGGAGCACATCATTCGTGTGGAACACGCCCGCACCTACATCGCCTTCTCCGAGTGGATCGCGCTCGGCTTTCCGGTGGTGAACGAAACCGGCGTCGAATGGGCATCGCGTTTCGATTCCATGTGGGCCCTGAAAGGTGAGGTGTGGCGGGCCAGGTTCGATCCGGCCGCGCCCAGGGAATGGCCGATCGCCCGCTGGGTCGCGCATGACTTCATCGCCGGTTGCCCCGACATCGCCGTGGTCGATACCCGCGAAACAACCAAGTATATAAGTGTGCTGAGCGCGGCCGATCCGGCTTTCGCCCGAGCGTGGTCCCGCTACCGGCCGATCGCGGCGTTCGACGGCCTGGTGGTCTACCAGCGTGGCAAAGCCGGCTGCCTGGATGTCTGGGTCGCGGCCGAGTCAAAACCGCCGGCGACCCAGACCCGATAACAAATTCTCCAGTGTCCCGAATCTGAGGTTCGCCACAGTGGGCGAACCTCAGAGTCGAAACACCAGCTCTTTGTTTTCAGTGGCCTGCTGGTCCCAGAAGCCCGCCGCAAGATGCGACGCACTGGGGCAGGACACTACTGCCCGATCGCGGTAGAGCGCGAGTCACGAAGTGACCGCGATGTCCCGCGTGAATCGGCCACTCGGACAAAACTACTAGGCCGCCATCGGCAAGGCCACGCCGCGTTCCGCGTCCAGGGTCGCGGCTGCGGCATGCACCACCGCGGCGATCCGCACCGCGGTCTGCACCTGCTCCGCCGCCAGTCCATGCTGGCGAACCGCATGCTCATGGCTTTCCATGCACATGCCGCAGCCGTTGATCGCCGAGACGGCCAGCGACCACAACTCGAACGTCGCCTTGTCGACGCCCGGCCTCGCCATGACGTTCATCCGCAGCTTCGCCGGCATGGTCTGGTAATCGCCACCCACCAGATGGGTGAAGCGGTAGTAGATATTGTTCATCGCCATGATCGCCGCCGCCGCCTTTGCCGCGGTCAGCGCCTCGGGCGACAACAGGCCGCCGAACTCCGCGATGATCGCCTCGGTCACCAGCGGATTGCGGGCGGCAATGGCAGACGCGATGAACGTGCCGAACCGTTGCTCATCCGACAGCGACGGATCGGTCGCCAGTGAACCGAGGTTCAGCCGAATAT
>DATAZJ010000492.1:0-5975 GCA_036272115.1 Rhodopila sp.
ACCGGCACATGCTCCGTCGCCATGTTGATGGCCCCGATCGCGCAGTTCGCCAGCCCCACATTGGTATGCGCCATCACCACCTGAGGCCGCCCTGTCGCCAGGTAATACCCATGCGCCATGCCCATCGCCGCATGCTCATGCGGAATGACGATCGCCCGAGGCAGCGGAATATCCTTCGCCGCTGCCTCCGCCAGCCCCTCGATGATCGGTGGAAAATCCGTGCCCGAGTTGGCAAAGATATAATCCACACCGACCACCTTCAAACGAGCCAGCAGCGCCCCGCCAGCGGTAATGGTTTCGGCCATGCCTGCCTCCCTCTGCAAACCTCGCCGATAGCGTTAATCCGGCGACAAATCACCCCCTGATGCCGTATGCGCCAACCAGCAAGCGAGGAACCACATGGACATCGTCATCATAGGCGCCGGCGCGATGGGTGGATTGTTCGGCGGCCTGCTCACCGAGGGCGGCCACGCAGTCCGCCTGATCGACGTCCCCGGCCCGCATCTCAGCGCCCTGATCCAGCACGGTTTGCGTCTGCAAACAGACAGCGGCGACCGCACCATCCAGGTCTCGGCCGGCCCCGCCGACAGCTTCGCCGGCGCCTGCGAACTCGCCATCGTTTTCACCAAAGGTCCCCATACCGAGTCAGCCGTGCGCGCCGCCTCCCACCTCATCGGCCTGTCAACCTGGATCCTCACCGTCCAGAACGGCCTCGGCAACGAAGCCGCCATTCGCGAGGCCGCACCGCACGCCCGCGTGGCGACCGGCATGACAAGCTGGCCCGCCGACCTCGCCGGTCCTGGCCACGTCGTCTCCCACGGCCACGGAACCGTCCGTATCTGGTCGTCCGAACCGCAACCGGACACAGCCATGCAACAGATCGCCGCCGCCCTCACCGCCGCCGGCCTGAACTGCGTCGCCGACCCCCAGGTGGAGGTCGCGGTCTGGGAAAAAGTCGCCTTCAACGCCGCGATGAACTCCGTCGCCGCGGTCACCCGCCTGCCGGTCGGCCCGATCGCCGACCACCCCGCCGGCCGCCTGCTGGTGTTCGCCATCGTCATGGAGACCCTGGCCGTCGCCAAGGCCCGCGGCCTGACGGTGGATGCCGACCGCGTGCGCCAGACGCTGGAGATGGCGTTCGCCGAACACCGCACCCATCAACCGTCGATGCTACAGGACGTCCTGGCCGGCCGTCCCACCGAGATCGAGAACATCAACGGCGCCATCGTCGCCTACGCCGCGGAACTCGGCATCGACACCCCCGTCACCAAAAGCATGCGCGACCTGGTCCGGCTGATCGCCCATGCCAACGCGGCGAAGCTGGAATGATAATGAACTCGTATCGCTAAAGACAATGAACTCGTATCGCCAGAAACGAGTCAATTGAGTCGGACGACGAGCAGGCATAAACGCTTCGGGCAAGGCATGGTCGCCGCCTCCCCTCCGTCATGGTGGCCGCAGGGCCGCCATCCACGCCTCAACATAAGCCCCGCCAGCCACCCCGCCGGCTATCGTAACGATCCCCTCCGTGGCCCCCGTGGCCCTCGTTCTGCCTCCGTGTTGAGAAATCCCTGGCCTGACACCCACTCAGGAGACGAATGGAGAGACACCGTCCAGCCCCACAACAACCAGGATCAACACCAAAGAATCCCATACCACAAAGAATCCGCGACCCACCGAAAACCGGCCAACCGATCATTTCCAACGACACGAACCGCTACTTCATCCCGGTAATCGACGTCACCATCGCCCGAGGATCACGCACCGGCCACCGCCCCGCATCGACCTGCACAATGAACTCCCCCACCAGCCGGTTGAACTGATCCGGGTCCTCCAAATTGATCGTATGCCCGCAATTCGGCATCACCGACAGCGCCGCCGTCGGAATGGTCTGCTTCATCAACAAAGCAGGTTGCAGGCACGGCCAGTCCTCATCCCCCGTCAGGATCAGCGTCGGCACCGTCAGTGCCTTCATCTGATCGACAAGGTCGTACAAAGACGGCCGCTCCCCCTGCACCCCCAACTGCGTATTCCGCGCCCCCGCCGCCGAGTGCTCTGCCAACTGCCGCTTGAACTCGTCAAACCCGCGAGGGTCCTTGTTCTCGAACTGCACCCGCGTCGGCCCATAAGCATACTTGGCCGCGAACACCTCGATGCCGTTTTCGTCCAGGAACGCCGCCACCGCCGCGACCTCCGACTTGAACTTGTCCCGCTGCCCTTTCTCCGCCCCATACCCGCAGCCCGCGACGCACAGCGACAACGCCCGGTCCGCATGGCGAAACCCAAAATGCAGCGTCGCGAACCCGCCCATCGACAGCCCGACCACATGCGCCTTCGCAACGCCCAGATGATCCAGCACCGAGGCGATATCGTCCGCCGCCCGAGCCTGAGAATACCGCGCCACATCCGCCGGCACATCCGACGGCGGATACCCCCGGGCAGCAAAGGTAATCGCCCGATAGCGCTGCCCGAAATGCCGCATCTGCGCTTCCCACGCTCGGTGGTCACCGGCAAATTCATGCACAAAGATCACCGGCACGCCGGAACCGCATTCCTCGTAGTGCAGGCGAACCCCGTCATCGGTGGTGGCAAACGGCATCATCTATCTCCTGGATCGATCGCCCGATCCTACGCCATCACCCGGCTCACACCAGAGGCCACCCCATAAACCTCCCGAACCGCCACCGCATCGATCCGCCCCTCTGCCAGATCCCGCGCCACCGCCGCCCGATCCCGATCCCCCGGCAGCCCAAACCCACCGGACCCGCCGGTAATCACCTCGATAAGATCGCCCCGCCGCAGCATCCCCGACCCGCGATCCAGCGGCACCGACGCCGAGATCGACGCCAATCCCCCCGCCAACCCGCCTTCCAACCCCCAAGGCGCCGACAAGATCCGAGCGCCATCCACCCGCACATGGCAATCGTGATCGGCCCGATAAACCCGCCGGATCGCCATCCCTCCGCGATACTGACCGGCCCCGCCGGACCCATCCACCAGTTCATACCGCATCAGCGTCAGCGGATACTCCACCTCCAGCGCCTCCACCGGCAGGTTGGACGTGTTGGTCATATGCACATGCACCCCATCCAGCCCATCCTTGTTGAACCGAGCCCCCGACCCGCCGCCGATCGTTTCCAGATACACCCAAAGCGCGTTGTCCGCCGGCTGATGACCCGCGAACGTAATGGAAAAACATGCCCCGTTCGACGCCGCCGTCACCTGCCGCGGCACCGCCGGCGCCAGCGCCCCAAAAATCAGATCGACCACCCGCTGGCACAGCGACAACCGCCCATTCACCGCCGCCGGATGCACGCAATTGACGATACTCCCCGCCGAAGCCGTTACGCTCAACGCCCGAGCCAACCCCGCATTCGGCAGGATCGTGGGATCGACGATTGCTTTCACAGCGTAATAAACCGTCGACAGCAGTGCCGTCATCGTCATGTTCAGCCCGGCGCGGACCTGCGGCGGCGCATCGAAATGCAGATGCATCGAATCCCCATCCACCGTGATCGCGCACGCCAGATCCAACTCGCCCACGACCTCCGGACAATCATAACGATCCGCGAACCGGTAAACCCCGTCCGGCAGCGCCGCGATCCCCGCCCGCATCTTCCGTTCGGCATAATCCTGCAACGCCGACCCCGCCCGCAGCACCGTCTCCCGCCCATACTTCGCGCACAGCCCCTGCAACCGCTGCACCCCCAGCCGGTTCGCCGCCATCTGCGCCCGAAAATCCGAAATCCGCTCCCTGGGCACCTGACAGTTCAGCAAAATCAGCGTCTGCACGTCCTCCTGCAGCACTCCGGCGCGATACAGCCGTATCGGCGGAATCCGCAGCCCTTCCTGATAGATGTGCGCATGCCCACGGTCGGCGAAATCCGCGTGATGCGCCAGGTTCACCGCCCAGGCGATCATCGCCCCATCCACGAACACCGGCTCCGCCAGCACGATATCGGGCAGATGCGTCCCACCCCCTTCATACGCATCGTTGCCGCAGAACACGTCCCCCGGCCGCATCTCGGCGACCGGATGCCGCTTCATGATATGCGGGATCAGATCGAGGAAACTGCCCAGGTGCATCGGAATATGCTCCGCCTGGCACAGCGTCCGCCCCTCCAGATCGAACAGCGCCGTCGAGCAGTCCCGCCGCTCCTTGATATTCGTCGAATACGACGCCCGTATCAGCGCCTCCCCCATCTCCTCGACAATGGACGACAGCGCGCTGCCAATCACCTCCACCGTGATCGGATCGATCATGCCGTCATCACGCGAAGCCATACCCGAACCCCCATAGCCAGCCACGGAACACCCATCCTAAGCTGCACGCCGCGCACAAACCAAGGCTCAGCATGTCGCCCCCGGTCGAACCGGTCGCATCCGATCCGACTCTGCCCAAGCGGACCGACGTGGTGATCGTCGGCGGCGGCATCATCGGCGTGACCACCGCTCTGTTCCTCGCCGAAAAGGGCATCGCCGTCGCGCTGTGCGAGAAAGGCCGCATCGCCGGCGAGCAATCCTCCCGCAACTGGGGCTGGTGCCGCACCATGGGGCGAGACCCGTCGGAAATTCCCCTGGCGATGGAAAGCCTGCGCCTGTGGCGGGACATGAACCGCCGCACCAACCGAGACACCGGCTTCCGCCAATCCGGCATCATGTACCTGCTGCAAAACGAATCCGAAATCGCCGCCCAGACCGCCTGGTCCGACCAGGCCCGCCAGTACCAGGTCGATGCCCACCTGCTGCGAGGCCCCGCCCTGGATCGTGCCATGCCCGGCGCCAGCAACGCCTTCATCGCCGGCCTGCATACCCCCACCGACGGCAAGGCCGAACCGGCCCTCGCGGCCCCCGCCATCGCCGAGGCCGCCCGCGAGCAAGGCGCCGAAATCTTCACCAACACCGCCGTCCGCGGCATCGACCTGACCGCCGGCCGCGTGTCCGGCGTGGTCACCGAACGCGGCCGCATCGCCTGCCAGTCCGTCGTGCTGGCCGGCGGCGCCTGGTCGCGGCTGTTCGCCGGCAACGCCGGCCTCGATCTGCCGCAACTCAAGATCCTCGGTTCGGTGTTCCGCACCAAGCCTCTGAACGGCCCCGACATCTCCGCCGCCGGCTCCGTCTTCGCCTTCCGCAAGCGCCTCGACGGCGGCTATTCGATCGCCCGCCGCAATGCCAACACCGCGGAGATCACCCCCGACCATTTCCGCCTGCTCTCCGACTTCCTGCCCCGCCTCATCCACAGCCGCAACGAAATCCGCCTGCGCATCGGCGGCCGCTTCTGGGAGGAACTCCGCACCGCCCGCCACTGGACCCTGGACCAGCCCACACCGTTCGAGGCCGTCCGCATCCTCGATCCCAAACCCAGACAAAGCATCCTCGCCGAGGCGCGCACTGTCCTCTCCAAAGCCTTCCCCGTCTTCGCCGGCATGCAGGTCGAGGAAAGCTGGGCAGGATTGATGGACGTCACCCCCGACGCCGTCCCGATCATCGACCAGGTCGCCCACATGCCCGGCTTTTACATCGCCACCGGCTTCTCCGGCCACGGCTTCGGCATCGGCCCCGGAGCCGGCCGCCTGATGGCCGACCTGGTCGCCGGCGATCCCCCCGTGGTCGATCCCACGCCGTTCCGTCTCGCCCGCTTCCCCCGCACCCAAGCCGCCTGACGCATACGCGCCATGCCGCTTCGGCGCGGCACCCACCCACCCGGATGCGCTACCGTCCCGGCGATCCTGGAGCCCCTCCGCAACCCCAATGAACGCCTCATCCACCGCATCGCAACGCGCGATGTTCGTCTTCATCTGCTTCGTCTGGGGCACCACCTGGCTGGCGATGAAAGTCGGTATCGCCACCGTCTCCCCCGGCATTTTCGCCGGCCTGCGCTGGACCATCGCCGGCGCCATCATCCTGGCCTACCGCCGCGCCCGAGGCCAACGCGTCATGCCGCCACCCCGCCTGATCCCCAGGCTGATCTTCGT
>DATAZJ010000493.1:0-2131 GCA_036272115.1 Rhodopila sp.
CGGATCGAGACGATCGCCGGCCTGGTCTTCGGCACGTTCTCCGACGACACCCCCGATATCGAAACCTTCATCGGTCCCGAGCTGTCCGCTGCCCTGCACCGCATCGCCAGCCGCGAGCTGAAAGTAATCGGCCGCTTCACCGAAGTCCTGCCCAACAACTGGAAGCTGTACGCCGAGAACGTCCGCGATTCCTACCATGCCAGTCTGCTGCATGTGTTCTTCGCCACGTTCCGGATCAACCGGCTCAGCCAGGGCGGTGGCATCAACGTCAGCGCCAACGGCGCCTGCGCGCTGTCCACCACGCTTGCCCCGACGCAGGAAACCGATACCGCCTATGACGGCATGCGGTCGAACGACAATGAGCTGCATTTGTCCGATCCCAGCCTGCTGGATGCCGAGGACGAGCACGGCGACCGGGTCCGCCAGCAGATCCTGTCGGTGTTTCCCAGCTTCGCCATGCAGCGCACCTACAACGTCATGGCGATCCGCCAGTTCGTGCCCACCGGCGTGGCCTCGACCAATCTCAACTGGATCTACCTCGGGTATGCGGATGATGCCCCGGCGCTGCGCCGCCGCCGGCTGAAGCAGTTGAACCTCGCCGGGCCGGCCGGTTTCGTGTCCATGGAAGACGGCTGCATCGGCAATTTCGTCGAGCGCGGGTCGGTGGCGGCTCCGCGTGGCGTGTCGCTGCTGGAGATGGGCGGTGCCGGCACCGAAAGCCAGGACACCAGGGCGACGGAAGCGGCGATCCGGGGCTTTTGGCGGATGTGGCGCGGACTGATGGGCCGATGAACAACCCCATGCTGACCCGGCTCGCCGCGCTGAATGCCGAGTATGCCGCGGCGATCGACGATGACCGGCTGGAGGAATGGCCGGGGTATTTCGTCGAGGACTGCCTCTATAAGATCACATCTGCCGATAACGTGCGGGACGGCAATGAGGCCGGCATCGTCTACGCCGACAGCCGATCGATGCTGGCCGACCGGGTGCTGGCGCTGCGGCGGGCCAATATCTATGAGCGGCAGACCTATCGCCACATCGTCGGAACGCCTCGGTTGACCGGTGCGGATACCGCGGAGACACCGTTTCTGGTGGTGCGGACCATGCGGGACGGCCGCATGGACCTGTTCGTGGCCGGCCGCTACCAGGACCGGTTCCATGATGCGGCCGGCACGCTTCGGTTCAGGGAACGCATCGTGATCTGCGATTCCTCGCATTTCGATACGCTGGTGGCGATCCCGCTATAGGCTTTTTCGACGGTGCGGTCCGCGGCGAATCCGGTTGACAAGCCGCACCCTACCCCCTACCCCGCCGCCTCCCTACTGAGACCGAGACCCCCGAACATGTCCCGCCGCAAGCCTCGCGGCCGCCCGCTCGACGGGTGGCTGATCATCGACAAGCCGGCCGGAATGACCAGCACGGACGTCGTCAACCGTGTCAAACGGCTGTTTGACGCCCAGAAAGCCGGGCATGGCGGCACGCTCGATCCGCTCGCGACCGGTCTGCTGCCGGTGGCGTTCGGTGCCGCCACCAAGACGGTTCCGTATGTGATGGACGGCACCAAGCTGTACCATTTCACGCTGAAATTCGGTGAGGCGCGGGACACCGACGATGCCGATGGCGAGGTTATCGAGACCAGCGACGTCCGCCCCGACGACGCCGCCATCGAAGCCGCATTGCCGGCGTTTCGCGGCGCCATCATGCAGGTGCCGCCGATTTTCTCCGCCATCAAGGTCGCCGGCGAACGCGCCTATGACATGGCGCGCGAAGGCCGCCCGCCCGTCCTGGAACCCCGCCCTGCTCGTGTTGACCGGTTCGCGCTGATCGACCGCCCCGATCCGGACACGGCGGTGTTCGAGGTCGCCTCCGGCAAGGGCGTTTATATGCGCAGCCTGGCGCGCGACCTGGCCAGAGCCTGCGGTACCGTCGGCCATATCGCCGTGCTGCGGCGCCTGCGTGTCGGCCCGTTCCTGGAGCACCACGCGATTCCGCTGGACAAACTGAAGGAACCGGACGATACCGCGCCCGCTTCCCCGGACCTGCTGCTTCCGGTCGCGACCGCGCTGGCCGACATCCCGGCGCTGGCCTTGACCGAACAGGAGGCCGCCGACCTGCAACATGGCCAGGCAAT
>DATAZJ010000494.1:0-11342 GCA_036272115.1 Rhodopila sp.
TCGCCGGCGCAGAAATAGCCGTCCACGTCGTCCTTGGTCAGGCCCGCATCCGCCAGCGCACCCTTGGCGCACTCGGCATGCAGCAGGGCGATGGACTTGTCCGGCGCCTTGCGGGTGGGATGTTCCCACGCCCCCGCGATATAGGCTGCACCTCGTAAACTCATGCTTCGCTCCCCCCATGGGATCGCCGTTCTACGACGATCCGGTCCAAGCCAATGTAACCGCCGCCAGACGGCGGTTCGGTCAGGCAGAGGGGATTATACTGATCAGTATCCGTACGGCTACCCCGGCGGCGGCAATGCTGGGCTGCCTGCGTAAGCGGACGGCCGTGTTCATCCGATTTGCCAGCACCCGAAAGTTTGAACGTGTCAATTTGTTTCCAACCAAAGGTTGCACTTGTTTACAGTCGTCGCACAGTGCCAGAATCGCACAGGAAGGGTGCCAATGGATTACCTATCTCGCATAGCCGTCGTCGAGGACGATCCTGAGATCAGCCGGATGATGACGGCGTATATGACCGACCACGGGTTCGAGGTGACGGCCGCGCGCAGCGGGCGTGACCTGGACCGGGTCATGTCGTCCGGCAACAAGATCGACTGCGTGATCCTGGACGTCGGCCTGCCAGGCGAAGACGGCCTGAGCATCTGCCGCCGCCTGCGCGGAAAGTCCACTGTTCCGATCATCATGGTGACCGGGCGCGGGACAGACACCGATCGTATCGTCGGGCTGGAGCTTGGGGCGGACGATTACCTGCCCAAGCCATTCAACCCGCGGGAACTTCTGGCGCGTGTCCGAGCCGTCATGCGCCGCAGTGTCGCACAGGAACCGGCGCCCGAGACGCCTCGGATCCTGGCGTTCGAAGGTTGGCGCCTGGATATGTCGCGCCGGCAGTTGTTCGGCCCTGACGGGGCGCCGCGCTCGCTGACCAGTGGGGAATTCAATATCCTTTCGATTTTTTGCCAGAATCCGCGCAAAGTGCTGTCCCGGGATGATTTGTTGGATCTGCTGCATGGGCGCGCGGCGGCGGTGTTCGATCGCAGTATCGATGTGCAGATCAGTCGGCTACGGCGGAAGATCGAGACCAACCTTAAGGATCCGTCGTTTATCAAGACGGTCCGCTATGGTGGGTACTTCTTCACGCCGTTGGTCAGCCCGTTGGCGGATGGGTAGTTGAGGATCGGGCTCTGCCCGATCCCGTAAAGGGACCGGCGGTCCCTTTGACCCCGTTAATCGAACCGGCGCCGTCCGATCAGTGGACACGCTCATAGATCGCCGCGATTCCCTGGCCGCCGCCGATGCACATCGTCACCAGTGCGTAGCGGCCGTTCGTGCGGGCCAGTTCGTAGAGGGCTTTGATTGTCAGGATCGTGCCGGTCGCCCCTACCGGATGACCCAGCGAAATACCTGAGCCGTTGGGATTGGTCTTCTCCGGATCGAAGCCGAGGTCCTTGGCGACGGCACAGGCTTGCGCGGCGAACGCCTCATTCGATTCGATGACATCCATCTGGTCGAGCGACAGCCCTGCCCGCTTCAGCGCCGCGCGCGTGGCCGGCACCGGCCCGATGCCCATCACCCGGGGATCGACGCCGGCATGGGCATAGGCGATCAGGCGACCCAGCGGCTGAACGCCGCGCTTCGCCACGGTGTCGCCGTCCATCAGCACCACCGCCGCGGCACCGTCATTGATGCCGGAGGCGTTGCCGGCGGTGACCGTGCCGTCTTTCTTGAACACCGCGCGCAGCTTGGTGAAGTCCTCGGCCTTGGCGTCGGCCCGTACGTGCTCATCCGTGTCGAACACCGTCTCGCCCTTGCGGGTCTTCAGCGTCACCGGCAGGATTTGCGACTTGAAACGGCCTTCCTTGATCGCCCTCGCGGCGCGGTGGTGCGACTGCAGTGCCAGGTCGTCCTGCTGGCCACGGGTCACCTGATGGGATTCCGCCAGGTTCTCGGCGGTCATGCCCATGTGGATGTTTTCGAACGGGTCGTGCAGCGCGGCCGTCATCATGTCGATCATGGCGGTGTCGCCCATCCGAGTACCCCAGCGCATGCCGGATGATAGGTAGCCGGAGCGGCTCATGTTCTCGGCCCCACCGGCGACGGCGATGTCGGCGTCGCCGAGGGTCACCGCCTGGGCGGCGGACACGATCGCCTGCAGGCCGGAGCCGCACAGCCGGTTCACGGTCAGCGCCGGGGCGTCCTGGGTGATGCCAGCGTTTACCGCGGCCACACGGGACAGATACATGTCCTTGGCCTCGGTATGGATGACGTTGCCGAACACGACATGCTGCACCTCCTCACCGGCAACGGCGGCTCGGGTGAGGGCCTCACGCGTCACGCGGGCGCCGAGTTCGGTCGGCGGAAGGTCCTTCAGGCTGCCGCCGAAGTCGCCGATAGCAGTCCTGACGCCGGAGACGATGTAAACCTCGCGCTGCATGATCGTGACCCCTGGTGATCTTGCCAATGGATCGCACGCGATCGGGGACGGCGCAAGCCAGCCTGAGCCAGGCGGGCTTGCGCCGATCCGCTTCCAGCGCGGCGGGCCGCACCCCCGGGATACGAGGCTATTTGATCCGGTTGATCTGCTTCTCGCTCATCGCGCGGATGAAATCCGGCAACGGGATAAACCCGACCGCGTCGAGATAGGTCCTGGCGTTGCCACCATCGACCGCGATGGACCACAGCAGGAAGTTCCGGATGGCATCCGCGGTGCCCGTCTTCGGCTGGTTCACCGAAACCACCGCGTATTCGTAGTTGACCAGCGGATAGGACTGGTCGCCCGGCGCGTAGACAAGGCTCAGCCGCTCATCCGGCGGCGTGCGGGGATCGAGTGTCGCGGCGGCGGCACTGACCGTTTCGGTTGTGGGCAGAACGAATTTGCCGTTCTGGTTCTTCAGCAGCACGGTGGCCAGGCCGGCCTTGCCGGCATCATCGCGGAAGCTGATTCCGACATACCCGATGGAATAGGGTGTCGCGGCGAGGGTCTTGACCATGCCGTCATTGCCTTTGGCGCCGATTTCACCCGACACCGTTGGCCATTTGACAGTGGTGCCGTAGCCGATGCCGTCTTCCCATTTCTGGTTGGCGAAATCGAGGAACTGGGTGAACACGAACGTGTCGCCCGAGGCGTCGTCACGGCGGACCGGAACGATCTCCCGGTGCGGCAGCTTCGCGTTTGGGTTCAGCGCCGCGATCGAAGGGTCGTCCCATTGCCGGATCCGGCCGGAATAGATACCCGCCAGAATGGTTCCGTCGAGCTTGAGCGCCGGGCCAGTGACACCAGGCATATTGCAGTCGATCGTCTGTGCGGAGATCGCCAGCGGGACACTGATGATCTGGCGGTTATGTTCCGCCTCCTCATCCGACATATAGGCGTCCGAGGCACCGATCTGGGCGGTTCCAGCGATGGCCGCCTCGATCCCCGCGCCGGACCCGGTGGCGGCGGTGTTGATCTTCACATCCGGCCTGGCGGCGGCGTAGGCAGTCACCCAACGCTGAAACAGCGGATACAGCAGGGTCGAACCGGTTTCGTTCAGCGCGGTATCGGCGGCCGATGCCGGTATCGCCGGAAGACCGGCAGCCAGGATGGCCCCGCCGAACAGGCCCGCCCGAAGCCGGCGGTGGTGCGTACGACGAATGATGGGGTGCATTCCGTAACTCCCGCTGTGACCGCGCCATCCAAGGATTCTGAACGTCGCGCGAAACACGTGTCTTGCCGGCTTGATCAGCGGCCGATCTTGTCGAGGTTCACACCCGTCGTCTCGATCCGGTACATCCACGTGACGATGGCGCCGAGGATGGAGGTAACGACCAGCCCGTAAAGCAGTGCCCGCGTTCCGATCGCGACCAGCAGGATCGGGAACAGGAAGGCCGTCGCCACTGCGCCGATCTTGGCGAAAGCGGCAGCAAACCCGGCCCCCATGCCGCGCACCGAGGTCGGGAACACCTCACCGGCCAGCAGATAGGTCTGCGCGTTCGGCCCGATGTTGGTCATGAAGTTGAACATCATGAAGCCGGCGAAAATCAGCGCGATCTTGGTGCTGCCCTCGAAGTCGATCGAGAAGGAGGCGATCAGCAGGCCGAGGGCGCAACCGATGAAGCCGCCGATCTGCAGCTTGATGCGTCCCAGTTTGTCGGCGAGCACCACGGCGAAGGCGATGCCGACGATCAGCAGGAAGGTGATCAGCGCCGCGCCCTTGGCGGCCAGGATACCGTCGGAGATCAGGTCGCTGATGCTGCGGACGTGGTCCGAACCGCCGCCCAGCGCCGCGGCCAGGATGGTCGGGGTGAAGATGCCGATGCCGTAGGTGCCGAGATCCTGGATGAACCAGGGAACCGAGGCGAAGATCGTGGCCCGCAGGTTGCGGCTGTTGAACAAGGCGCCGAAGGACGGCTTGGCCTGCTCCACGTCGGTGATGTGCCGCCGCAGGTTGATATTGGTCGGATATTGCGGCGTGCGGACCAGCAGCTTGGTGACGGCGATTTCGGCCTTTTCGTGCTGCCCGCGGGAGGAGAGCCAGTTCGGGCTCTCGACAATGAAGAACCGCCCGAGGGTCACCAGGATGGCCGGGACCAGTGCGGTGGCGAACATCCAGCGCCAGGCACTGAGGTCGGGAACCAGGACCAGAACCAGGCATCCGACGCCGGTGCCGAACAGCGCACCGATCGCCTGGAAGGCGAAGGCGCCCAGGACCAGCTTGCCGCGCGCCAGGCTGGGGATGCTCTCCGAAATGATCATATGGGCGGTGGGATAGTCGCACCCGAGCGCCATGCCGAGACCGAACAGGCAGATCGCAAGCGAAAGGAAGTTCTGGCAGAGCAGCAGCAATGCCAGAAAGGCGCAGAAAATGATCATCTCGGCGATGAACATGCGCTTGCGCCCGAAGTAGTCGGACAATCCGCCGAGGAGGACGGCACCGAACAGGATGCCGGCGAGGCTGGCGGCGCTGACGATGCCTTTCTCGGCCGCACCGATGTGGAATTCACGCACGATCAGGGGCAGTGCGACGCCGGTCATGAAGACGACGAAACCTTCGAAGAACTTTCCGGCGGCGGCCAGCGACCAGATGCGCCATTGCATACCGGTCATCGGCGATGATTTGAGAGTGGTGCCGTCGGACCAGACCGGCAGCTCGTCGATATAATCCTGCACCGATTTGCGCCCGATGGTATCGGGCTGACCGGCATCCGCGAGAAGGCTCATTCTTGGGTCTCTCATCGCTTGTTTCGGAACGTACGCGCCGAGGCGCGGCAGCGGTGAGGACCGCCAAATCCCAGTGTTTCGAATCTCGAGTTCGCCACAGTGGGGGAACTTCAGATTCGAAACACTAACCCTTTGATTTCAGTGTCCTGCCCAAGAAGCCCGCCGCAAGTCGCGACGAACTTCTGGGGCAGGACACTATAATTCAGTGGCCTGCTGGTCCCAGAAGCCCGCCGCAAGATGCGACGAACTTCTGGGGCAGGACACTGGCCGGAAACTGCCATGCGCCGCGGGGTGGGCGCCAGTATCCGTGATGTGAAGATTTGATGGCGATGCGCGGGGAACCGCCTTCTGGCGGCTACAGATGCGAACAATGTAAGCGATTGAAAAGATTGGTGCCGGGTGAGGGACTTGAACCCCCGACCTTCGGTTTACAAAACCGCTGCACTACCACTGTGCTAACCCGGCAAAGCCGACGCCCCCAAGGGCCGCCGCTAGGTATCAGACTTCGCGGACCGCCGCCAAGACATCAATGCGCCCGGCTCGGTTGCATCCAGCCATTTGCCCCTCTGAACCTTCACGGCTTGGTGTGGCGCGAATGACACAAGTGTAATCGCTCCGTCTAGGGAACGGTTAGCTGCGCATCCGCATGTTCATGCTGTCGTCTATGCGGCCACGCACAAGCCAATCCGCATCGACCCCGCAATGTAAACCATTAACGCGACCAGGAGATGCCGCCAATGAACACCGAGACCCAACGCCATCCAATACGCCGTGCGGCGCTTGCCGCCACCTTGCTTGCCGGCACGAGCCTGGGAGGCTACGCCATCGGACACAGCGCCTGGGCCGACAGCGCCGTCGCGCCGGTCAACCCGCCGGGCGCCCAGATCGTGCCCCAGGTTCTGCCCGATTTCACCCATCTGGTGGCCCAGGTGAAGCCCGCCGTGGTGTCCATCACCAACAAGCTGAAAGCCACGGCGGCGATGGATGAAGATGGGCAGGGCGGGCAGATGCAGCAGCTTCCCTTCCCGTTCAACCAGATGTTTCCCAACGGTCCGCAACAGCAGGAACATGCGGTTGAAGCGCGCGGATCTGGCTTCATCATCAGTGCCGATGGCTTCATCGTCACCAACAACCATGTCGTGAAGGGCGCCCGCACCCTCAGCGTCACCCTCGACAACGGGACCGTGTTGCCGGCCAAGGTGATCGGCACCGACCCGCGCACCGACATCGCTGTCCTCAAGATTGATGCCCATCACCCCCTGCCGTTCATTCAGCTTGGTGATTCGCACGACGTGAAGCCGGGTGAATGGGTGGTCGCCATGGGCAATCCGTTCGGCCTGAGCAGCACCGTCACGGCAGGGATCGTGTCCGCCGTCAGCCGTGACATCGGCGCCGGCCCGTACGACCAGTTCATCCAGGTCGATGCGCCGATCAACAAGGGCAATTCGGGCGGCCCACTGTTCACCCAGGACGGCAAGGTCATCGGCATGAACACCGCGATCCTGTCACCCACCGGCGGATCGGTCGGTATCGGCTTTGCGATCCCGTCGGACATGATCCGCACCGTGTCCGCCCAGCTTGAAAAGAATGGCAAGGTGGTGCGCGGCTACGTCGGCGTCGAGGCGCAGGAAATCACCCCGGCCACCGCCGAGGCGATGCATCTGAAGGTTGATGCGGGCGCCCTCCTGGCCGGTATCCAGCCGAACAGCCCGGCGGCCGATGCGGGTTTGCAGCCGGGTGACGTCATCCAGGCGGTGAATGGCACCAAGATCACTAGCCCCAAGGAGCTTGCGGTCAACGTCGCCAGCATTCAGCCGGGAGATGAGGCGCATCTGAGCGTACTGCACGATGGCCAGAGCAAGGATGTCGACATCAAGGTCGCGACCTTGCCGAACGAGCAGGTTGCCAACAACACCTTCCAGAGCACCGATCACCACGCCCGAATCGGCTTGGCGCTGGGACCGCTGTCGCCCGACATGCGCAACCAGCTCGACGTCCCCGACGGGACGAACGGCGCCGTGGTTCGGGGGGTGCAACCGGGTTCCCCGGCCGAGGCGGCTGGCTTGCAGCCTGGCGACATAATTGTCGGCGTGGGTACACATCCCGTCAACAACCCCGCCGAAGCAGCGCGGGAGATGCACACGGCGCTAACCAACGACCATGCGTTGGCCCTGCGGGTTATCCGTAACGGTCAGCCGGTGTTCGTGGGTGTCACGGTAGGCGGCCCGACCGACCAGGGCTGAAACGCGAAGATCTGAAACGAGCGGGCTGGGCGAGGCACATGGTTGCCTCGCCCTTAAGCCGAAGCGGGTACGCTTTTGCCGCTCGCCGGCCGACCTAGTTTCGCGGCGTTGAGCGGCACTTCCACGTCGATCTCCAGCATCGAAACCGATGGTCCGCGGTCCAATTTGATTTGCACCGCATCCCGGTCCACCGTGATGTGCTTGGCGATCACCGCCAGGATTTCTTCCTGCAATGTCGCCAGCAGATCGGACTTTCCGATGACACTACGCTCGTGCGCCAACAGGACCTGCAGTCGGTCACGCGCGACCGGTGCGGTGGTCTTTCTGCTTCGAAACAGTTCAAACAGGTTCATGCCACCCTCCGCCCGAACAGCCGGCCGATAAAGCCTGTGCGCTCCAACGGAATCACGACATCGACCTGTTCACCCTTCAGCCGCTTCGCCGCATCGAAATAGGCCCGGGACGGCGCACTGTTCGGATTGTTCAACGTCACCGGCGATCCGACGTTGGAGGCTTTGAGGACCTCCTCGCTTTCCGGAATGATCCCCAGCAGCGGGATCGACAGGATTTCCAGCACGTCCTCGACCTTCAACATTTCGTTACGCGCAGCCCGAGCGGCGTCGTAGCGCGTGACCAGGAGGTGCTTGTCGATGCGTTCGCCGCGTTCCGCCCGCAGTGTCTTCGAGTCCAGCATGCCGATGATGCGGTCGGAGTCACGCACCGAGGACACTTCCGGGTTGGTGACGACCACCGCGACGTCGGCGTTGCGCATCGCCAGCAGCGCGCCGCGTTCGATACCGGCGGGGCTATCGCAGATCACCCAGTCGAATTTTTCCTTCAACTCGGCAATGACCCTGTCCACGCCTTCCGTCGTCAGCGCGTCCTTGTCGCGGGTCTGCGAGGCGGGCAGCAGCGCAAGGTTTTCAATCCGCTTGTCGCGGATCAGCGCCTGCGCCAGCTTGGCGTCGCCCTGCACCACATTGATCAGGTCGAACACCACGCGGCGTTCGGCCCCCATCACCAGGTCCAGGTTGCGCAACCCGACGTCGAAATCGATGACTACGACATTCTCGCCGCCACGCGCCAGCGCGGCGCCAAGCGCGGCGGTGGAGGTTGTCTTGCCGACACCGCCCTTGCCGGACGTCACCACCAACACCTTGCTCATCTGTGTTCCCCCTAATCCAGCACTGAGATTTTCATCTGTTCGCCGTCCAGCCAGGCCTGCACGGGCTTGCCCAGCACCTTGGCCGGCATATCGTCCGCTGTCTGGTAGACGCCATCGATCGCCAGTAATTCAGCCTGCAGCTTGCTACAGAAAATCCGCGCGCCGGGATGCCCGGACAGGCCGGCGATCGCTCGCCCGCGTAACGTTCCGTAGACATGGACGGACCCGCCTGCCATGACCTCGGCACCAGAGGCAACCGAACCCAGCACGGTGATGTCGCCACGTTCAAACACCACGGATTGACCGGAGCGAATCGGCTGGTCGATCACCAGTGTGTTGGCCTCCGCGGAGGACGGTTCGGGATCGGCGCCCTTGGCGGGTTGCGGCTCCGGCGCCGCGATCTCCCGCCCTGGTTTGCTGGAGACCGGCAGCGGCCGGCCCCAGGCCTCGATCCCCGCCCAGGACGGATGCGCACTTTCGGTGCCGATGATGCGGATGCCGCGCTGCTCCAGCATCTGGAGGAACTGGGCCACCCCGTGCTGTTCGCGCGGGACAGCGCCCAGATCGACCACGACCGGGCGCGCGTCGAAGAAGTTCGGCGACCGCTCCATTTGGGCGTCCAGCGCGTTCAGCCAATCGTTCAGCGGGACTTCGGGCGCCAGAACGAGAGCCATGATGGATCGGCCTCGCAATCGGATCAGCGGTTTTGTCTCGGATGTTGTCACACTTCCGACCTATCCGCTGACTACGCTCCGGTCAACGGGATTCGGTGGCGGCTGGCACAAAATACTGTGGATAACCCTTCGCATCGACCGCTAGGTGTTGTGTTGCCAGCCTTCCGAGGCCCAATCCATGGTGGCGGGGCGGTGATGGCGCGCGGTCCCGAGTCGCCGACGGGACCGCGCGCCGGCGCAAGGCGCTACATCGCCAGCGCCCGTTCCTCCTGCGCTTGCGCCATCCAGGGTGGCGTATAGCCGCCACGGAAATCCGGCGGAAGTTCGCAGGCGCGGCCGTCGAAACTGGCGAAGCGCGCTGCCCGGCCGCGCACGATATCGCCCATATGCGGGCTAATGATCGGGCTCGCCGTATAGGCAAACGAGTCAGCCGAGGAATAGACAGGCAAGAGCAACGGCCGGGCAAAATCGGACTGGTTTTCGAGCGAGCCGTGAATAGTACGGCAGTTCAGCAGGACGGTGGTGCCAGGGCCGCCGGTGGCGGTGACGACAGTCTCGGCTGGAATCGCATGCACCACGTCGTCGCGGACGCGCACCACGAAGGCGCCGGCCTCATCATACTGGCTGTGCAACGGCCCCAGATGGCTGCCGCGCACGAAGCTCAACGGTCCCTGCGCATCGTCGCAACCGTTCAGGTAGATGCCGATCGTCACGGGGCTGTAGTCGGTATGCGGCCATGCGGGAATGTCCTGATGCCATTTGAATCCTCGCGTGCCGCGCTCAGATTTCACGTTCAGCTTGGCATGGTGGAACTTCACGTCCGGCCCGACGACATCCGCTGCCAGGTCGGTCACGACCGGGTCGCACATGAAGGTCCAAAAATCCGCTTGCTGATCCTGCGGACTGGTCACCCGATGCAGCCGCGGGTGGTCGGCCGAATGGCCTTCCTCCAACACGAACACGCTATCCGATCGCGACACCCCCCGGCTGCGATCCATCAGTTCCGCCGTCGCGGCCTGCAGCCGCGCGAGCCAAACGGCAGGGACATAGTCTGGCAAGATCAGAAATCCATCGGAAAAATAGGCAGCCCGCTGCGCCGCGGTGAGTACAAGCGGCGGATAAGCCAAGACGTCATCAGGTTTCATGGTGATTCTCCCGGTACAGTCTTGACGCCAGTTTAGGCCGCTACCGGTTCGTCCACCAGAGGCGGCTTGCCGATCCCGGCACGACGTGAAAGCATCGTCGCCAAAGCTGGAGCAACACGTTCATGATCGAAGAGATTCGCGACATTGCCACGCGCGCCGGCGCGATGGAGACATTTATCGTGCATCCCGAGCGGAACGGTCCGCATCCGGTTGTTTTTCTGTTGATGGATGCTCCTGGAATTCGTGAGGAGCTTTACGATATGGCTCGCCGCCTTGGCACCTGCGGCTACTATGTCGTATTGCCCAACCTGTACTATCGAGCCGGAAAAGATACGAAATACGGCCCGGACGTCACCACCAAGGGCAGCGCCGAGCAGGCCCGTATGCGTGCGGTCCGCACCAAGATGACCATTCCGCCGGTGATGGAGGATTTCGCCGACATGCTGGCCTTCGTCGATACCCAGCAAGCGGCGAAAAAGGGTCCTGTGGGCACGCATGGTTATTGCATGAGCGGACCGTACTCCCTTGCCGCCGCCGCCCGCTTCCCCGACCGTGTCGCCGCGGCGGCATCGTTCTACGGAACGTGGCTGGTCAGTGAGAATGAGGAAAGCCCGCACCTGACGCTGGCGAAAGCCAAGGGGGAACTTTACGTCGGGTGCGCGGAACACGACGAGTTGGCTCCGTTGCCGATGGTCGCTGAACTGAAAGCCCTGTTCGACAAGTCGGGCAACAGCGGGGAACTGGAAATGTATCCCGAAGTCCATCACGGCTTCGCCTTCCCACAGCGCTGGTGCTACGACAAGGCCGGCGCCGAGCGGCATTGGGAGCGGCTGATTTCGCTGTATCGGCGCCGCCTCGGGTAAGTAGTGGTCCGATGCCTTCAGAAGCATCGCATGCGGTCGGGTAAATCGGCCA
>DATAZJ010000495.1:0-7283 GCA_036272115.1 Rhodopila sp.
GCCATCCATGTCTTTGTTTTCGCTCGTAAAAGGCGTGGATGCCGACCTCCGTCGGCATGACGGACGGGGTCAAGCGTCGGCATGACGGACGGGGTCAAGCATCGGCATGACGGACGGGGTCAACTGAAGAGTCTGCATCAACGGCGGTTGGTATTACACCGGCGGCTGGAGGTCGAGGTTCCGTTCTGACGTCCATCGGAAGCCACCGCCCAGCCAGGCCAGAGCCACGCCCGCGACACCGACCAGAATTTCCCGAACCCGCTTGACCAACGACAGCGATAGCCCGGCGGATTCGGGCAACCCGGCCGACAGCGCCGCCAGCGCGAACCCACCCTCCTGCACCGCCAGCGCACCGGGTATCGCGAACCCCGCCGTGCGTGCCGCCATGCCGAGGCTTTCGACCACCAGCGCCTGTGCCAGGCTGGCGGGCACCCCCAGCGCGTAAAGCACAACCCAGGTCTCGATCGTGCCGAGCGACCAGGACAGAAAATGCAATGCCGTCGCAGCCGCGACCGGTCGGCCTCGCCGGTAAATACCCGCCGCCGCCGTATGCAAGCCGCGTAGCGACAGTGTCGCCAGATCGGGAAATTGTCCGGCGATGCGGTCCGACAGCAGTTCCACCAGCCTCAGCAATCCGAAACGCTGGGCGAGCAGGAAGCCGCCGGCCGCGATCGCCGTCAGGCCCAACGCCCCGACCCATTCGATGGAGCGGCCACCCGCCAGCATCGCCAGCGCGCCAACGCCGGCCAACAGAAACATCGCCTGGGACAGCACTTCAAGGGAGACGTCGACGATCACCCCGGCACCCGCCTGTGCCGCTTCGACCCCTTGTTTCGTCAGCATCCGAACGACGACAACCTCGCCGCCGATCCGCGCGACCGGCAGCAGGCTGTCGATGCCCTCGCGGATCAGCCGCAGGCGGAAGCAGGTGGCGAGCGACGGCGCCGGCCGGCTGAACAGCAAGCGCCAGGACATGCTGGACAGCAGCAGTTGGACCAGATGCACGCCGATCATTACCGGCAAGGTCCACAGCGCGCCAAGCACGCCCTCGCCCACTTCCGCAAGTCCGGCCCACGTCGTGAACAAACTCCATCCGACCCCGGCCGCCAGAACCGCGACCAGGCCGGCCAGCAGCAGGCCCCGCTTCATGCGGACTGCAAATACGGCCGTTCGGAAAACAGCGTGGCCAGAAAAAACGCCCGGCGGTGTTCGGACGTGACCGCGAAGCGCGGGCATGCCTTGAACGCCCGATGGATTTTGCTCGACATCCTGGAATCGGGATCGGCGGCGAAAAAGAAATGGTTGGCCAGCAGACAGGTTCCGCCGGGCGTCAGCAGGTCGGCGATACGGCGCACGACGGCATGCAAAATACCGTCTTCCAGCGGCGACAGATAATACAGCACGTCGGCGACCACCACGAGATCGAACCGCCCGTTGAGCGACGCCGGCAGGTTCAGGATGTCGCCGGGCTCGAAGGCAAGATTATCGAACGCCGCACCACGCCGGCGCGCATGTTCGATCGCCGCCGGCGCAATGTCGATCCCCAGGACATTTTCGGCTCGGTGGGTCAGCTTCTGCGAGAGCAACCCAAGGCCGCAACCAAGATCGAGGGCATTGGCGAACCGCTTGCGCGGCAGCAGAGCAATCAGGCGATCGTATTTCAGCCCCTGATAGCGATAGCGCGGCGACGCCGATGCCCAGGGGTCGTCGGATTCGCGATACGCCGTCTCGAACGCCGCGGTGGTTCCGTCCTGCCGCCTCGTCCGGGCGATTTTTGCGTCGGTTCGCGCGCTGCGCAGGAACAGGCCGATATCGCTGGGCAGCATCGCCAGCCATGGCAGGCGGTGCTCACCCGGCTTGCGGCGCGAGACCAGCCGGCCAACCCCAGCGATGATCGACGGTAAAACGGTTGCGGACACCGGGTCGGCCTTCTTTATGATTGTGGGGACGTTCCTGCCGGCCTGCCTCAGAATGGGCCGGTCCGCGGGACCCACCGGCCTGCATCAGCGACGAAAATCGATTTCACCACGACAATGGGCTTGCCTCTGTTATGTCGGTTCACCGGACCGTGAATATGCGTGCTTTACCCGAGGCATGCAACGGTTTGTAACGATAAAGTCTGAATAAAATTGCACTCCGGACGACACGGGAAATCCTGCGGCGATACGTGCGGAAGAAGCAACGAATAGGCCCCGCGTCCCGCCGGCGGCGTGAAGCATCACACCGCCGGGGCAGGACGGCAACCCGGCTCAGGCGGCCGCCCGCTCCATACCTTGCTTCTCGATCGCCGCCAGCAGAATGCAGAGCGCGATCCCTTCCGACGCCACCGTGACGTCGGCGAGCGACGGAAACGTCGGGGCGAGGCGCAGATTGCTGTCGTTCGGATCGCGTGCATGCGGCCAGGTGGACCCGGCCGCGGTCAGCGCGAGGCCGGCGTCCTTCGCCAGCGCGACAACCTGTTTCGCGGTGCCGGGCGTGGCGTCCAGGCTGATGAAGTAGCCACCGTCCGGCCTGGCCCAGGTCGCCGCGCCGGTGCCGGTGAGACGATTGTCCAGCGCGGCGGTCACGGCGGCGAACTTCGGCGCCAGCAGCGCCCGGTGGCCGTCCATGTGCCGCATCAGCCCGGCCTGGTTCTTCAGGAACCGCACGTGGCGAAGCTGGTTCAGCTTGTCGGACCCGATCGTCCGCTTGAACGCACGCGCCATGAACCAGGCCAGGTTGGCGGGCGACGAGGCAAAGAACGCCAGCCCCGCTCCGGCCAGGGTAATCTTCGACGTCGACCCGAAGATGAACGCCCGATCCGGATTCCCCGCCGTCGAGCAGGCATCGAGGATGCTGGCAATCTCGTGCCGCTTCTCCGTCAGATGATGAACGGCGTAGGCGTTGTCCCAGAACAGCCGGAAATCCGGCGCGCCGGTGCGCATCGCGGCCAGCCGGCGGACGGTCTCATCGGAATACACCTCGCCACTGGGGTTGGAGTATTTCGGCACGCACCACATGCCTTTCACCGACGGATCGGCGGCCAGGGCTTCCACCGCGTCCATATCCGGACCGTGGCCGGTCAGCGGGACCGGCAGCATGCGGATGCCGTATTCCTCGCACAGGGCGAAGTGGCGGTCGTAGCCGGGAACCGGGCAGATGAAGGCGGGGGTCGTCTTGCCCCACGGTTCAGTCGATCCCGGGACACCCTTCAGCAGCGCCCAGACGATGCAGTCGTGCATCACCGCCAGGCTGGAATTGTCGGCGACGAAGATCTGGTCCGCCGGCGCACCCAGCATCGGGGCGAACAGGGCGCGGGCTTCCGGGAGACCTTGCAGCACGCCGTAGTTGCGGGCGTCGTCACCGGCCTCGGTGAAGTGGTCGCGGTTGCCGGGGAAGGCCAGCATATCGTTGGCCAGATCGAGCTGGTCCGCCGCCGGCTTCCCCCGCGTCATGTCCAGTTTCAGCCCACGCGCCCGGAAGGCGTCGTATTCGGCGCGCACGCCGTGGCGCAGCGCCTGGAGGTCGGGATTCGAAAGATCGGCAATTCGGTTCATGGGGTCCTCGGCATCATGGCGCGCGGTCTATCGCGAAACGGGTGTGCCGGTCACCGGTTTCCTGCGCGCCCCGGACATGCATCAAGTGGACATGCATCAAGCGGACATGCATGAAGCGGGCACGCATGAAGCGGGCACGCATGAAGCGGGACGAGATCGCCCGGGCCCCAGGGTCCGGGCGGTCCGCGTCCTTCAGCCGAAGCGGAAGTGCTGCGCCAGATCCTTCTGCACGGCGGCCATATGCTCGCAGTACTGCTTCATGCCGCCATTGTAGTTGCCATCCTGGCGGCGGTTCGATTCACCCTCAAAATTGTAGTAGCCAGGCGTGCATTCCGCGTTCCGGTTGGTCTTGCCGCGGTGGCGGATCACCTCCTGCACCCACCATTCCTCGGTCTCCTGCGACGCATCGATCGTCGCGTGGTTACTGTCACGGACGTATTTGATGCACTCGGCGATGTGCTGGCCCTGGGTCTGCAGCATGAACGTCAGGTTGAACTGGAACGAGGCCTGGTAGCCGCCCATGATAAACAGGTTCGGATACCCCGCCGAGTGGATGCCCAGCACGGTGCGCATGCCGTCGGCATACTTGTCATTGAGGCTCAGGCCGTTCTCGCCACGAATATCGTTATAGATGCCGGTCACCTGGACCTCGAACCCGGTGGCGTAGATCAGCACGTCCACCGGATATTCGCGGCCTTCGAACACCACGCCGCGCTCGTTGATCTCGGTGACGCCCTGGCCGTTGGTGTCGATCAGATGGACGTTCGGCAGATTGAAGGCCGGCAGATATTCGTCGTCGTAGCAGGGCCGCTTGCAGCGGTGCATGTACCAGGGCTTCAGCGCCTCGGCGGTGGCCTTGTCCTTGACGATTTCATCGACGCGCTGGTGGATGCGCATCTGGTGCTCGATGTTCTGGTTTTCCTGCCGGCGGATTTTCTCCTCCCGAGGCAAGGCTGCCAGATCGCGCTTCTGCTCCTCGGTCAGGCCATAGCCCGGGGCGGTGCTTTCGACATGCTTGCGGATGCGCTCCCGCTGCCAGCCGGGCTGCAGCGATGCCGCCCATTCGGGATCGGTCGGGATGTCGTCACGAATGGCGATCGCCGATGGCGTGCGCTGGAAAACATACAGTTCTTTCGCGGCGCGTCCGGCGCGCGGAATGATCTGCACGGCGGAGGCGCCGGTGCCGATGATGCCGACCACCTTGTCCTTCAGGTTCGACAAATCCGCGCCGCAATAGGCGTAGTCGAAGCGGGAACTGTGGAACGAATGGCCCTTGAACGCCTTCATGCCATCGATCTTCGACAGTTTCGGCTTGGACAGCGTGCCGTTGGCGCAGATCACGAATCGCGCCGACATGGTGTCGCCGCGATCGGTGGTGACGCGCCACAGCTTTGCCTGTTCGTCCCAGACCGTCGCGGTGACGGTGGTCTGGAACACTGCCAACTCATACAGATTGTATCGGTTGGCGATTTCCTGGCAGTGCGCGTAGATCTCCGGCCCCTTGGCGAAGAAGCTTTTCGGCACGTAGCCCAATTCGTCCAGCAGCGGCATGTAGTCATAAGCCGACACGTCGCAGGCGGCACCAGGATAGCGGTTCCAGTACCACGTCCCGCCGACATCGCCGCCGCGTTCGACGATGCGGATGCTCTCGACACCCTTTTCCCGCAACCGAGCGGCGGTCAGCAGCGCGGAAAACCCGCCGCCGATGAACAGGCATTCCACCGTATCGGTGATCGGGGCGCGTTCCTTGATGGTCTCGACCCAGGGATCGACCTCATATTTCGCCAGCTCACCGGTCAGCTCCGAGGTGTACTGCGCACGCCCGTCCGGCCGGTAGCTCAGCCGCAGATCGCGCGCCTCGGCGAATTTCTGCTTGATCTCGTCATAGAATTCCTGCGGCTTCTCGGTCGGCCGCAACGGATCGAAAGCGACGCGCACCGCCTGGGTGTTCGGGTTCTGGTGGCGGACCGGCGGCGCTTTCTCCTGGGTCGCTGACATTCTCTCTTCCTTCTTTCCAGCTTCTTCGTCCACGTATCCGGACCATGCTGGCACAGGTTCCCGAAACTCGGCCAGCCCCACGGCTGCCCCATCCCCTGGCAGCGCGCTTTCAGTCGCGACGAAAATGCTGGTAGCCTCCTATCACCCGGAGGAGACAAACATCATGACGGACGCTCTGACGCTGGTCATTCGCGGCGGCCTGGTTGTCGATGGGACAGGCGGCGCACCGTTCGAAGCCGATGTCGGCATCAGCGGAAACCGCATTGCCGCGGTGGGACGGATCAAGGCGCGCGGCACCGAGGAAATCGACGCCCGCGGCATGCTGGTCACGCCCGGTTTCGTTGACCCACACACCCACTACGACGCGCAGGTCATGTGGGCGAACCATCTCTCTCCCAGTTCCGGCAACGGTGTCACCACGGCGCTGATGGGCAATTGCGGCGTCGGGTTCGCCCCTTGCAAGCCCGAACAGCGCGACATGCTGGTGCGCCTGATGGAGGGTGTGGAAGACATCCCCGAACCCGTGCTGACCGAGGGCCTGCCGTGGAACTGGCAGAGTTTCCCGGAATACCTCGATCGGCTCGACGCCCGTCGTTTCGACATGGACATCGCCGCCCAGGTGCCGCACGCCGCGCTGCGCGTGTTCGTGATGGGTGAGCGCGGCGCTGCCCGCGAACCCGCCACCGAAGCCGACCGCACGGCGATGGGCCGGCTGGCGGCCGAGGGAATCCGAGCCGGCGCGCTCGGCTTCTCCACCTCCCGCACGCTGAACCACCAGACCGTGGACGGTCAGCCAACCCCCACCCTGGGCGCCGCCGAGGCGGAACTGTCCACCATCGCCCGTGCAATCGGCGAAACCGGCACCGGCTGGCTGCAGGTGATCTCCGACTTCGGCGACACGATTGAACCGGAATTCGCCATGCTGCGCCGCCTGGTCGCACTGTCCGGCCGGCCGATGACGACCACCGTCCTGGAACGAGACTCGAAACCCCGCGAATGGCGCCGCCTGCTCGACCTGATCGCCGAGGCCAACGCCGCCGGCCAACCCATGACCGGCATGGTGCTGACCCGGCCCACCGGCATCATGCTGGGGTTCGAGATCTCGCAGAACCCGTTCGTCGAGTGCCCAAGCTGGCAACAGGTCGCCCACCTGCCCTTCCCCGCCCGCATCGCCGCCCTGCGTGACCCGTCGCTGCGGACCCGGCTGCTGCAGGAAACCCCGACCGATCCGGTGCTGACGAACCGCCTGCGCCGTTGGGACCGCATCTTCCCCCTCGGCGACCCCGCCGACTACGAGCCGCCGGCCGACCGCAGCATCGGTGCGGAAGCGCGGCGCCTGGGCGTCGATCCGGCCGCCCTGGCCTACGACCGCCTGCTGGAGAACGACGGACGCACGATCCTCTACCGCCCGCTCAGCAACTATGCCGGCGGCACGCTGGAAACCGTGCGCGAGATGATGGCCCATCCCAACACGCTGATTGGGCTGGGCGACGGCGGGGCCCACGTCTCCATCCTGTGCGATGCGTCGGCGATGACCTACGGCTTGACACACTGGACCCGCGACCGCCCCGCCGGCCGGTTCCCCGTCGAATGGATGGTCCGCCGCCTGACCCGGGACAACGCCCGGGCGCTCGGCCTCCACGACCGCGGGGTCATCGCACCGGGGCTGAAAGCCGACCTGAACGTGATCGACCACGGCCGGCTGACCCTGCGCGCACCCCATGTCGTGTACGACCTGCCCGCCGGCGG
>DATAZJ010000496.1:0-5311 GCA_036272115.1 Rhodopila sp.
CCGGACGTAATAGGCGAGGCTCTCGGTCGCGGTGTCGATGGCCGTCAGGCCGCCGCCGATGACCACCACGGGCAGGCGAAGCTGCAGGTTGGCGATGGAGGATTGTTTCGCCGCGCCGGTGAGTTGCAGCGCCATCAGGAAGTCGGAGGCCTGGCGAACGCCGCGGGCCAGGCCATTCGGGATGTCCAGCACAGTCGGCTTGCCGGCGCCCATGCACAGGGCGATGTGGTCGAAACCCATCGCCCAGGCATCGTCCATCGACAGCGTGGCGCCACCGCCGAAGCGGATGCCGCCGAAATGGGCGAACTGGTGGACGCGGCGTTCGAGCAGCAGGCGGACAAGCTTGAGGTAGTTCTTGTTCCAGCGGACGGTGATGCCGTACTCGGCGACGCCGCCGAAGCCTGCCATGACGCGGTCGTCGAGGTTCTCGTAGATTGTTTCAATGTCCCGGACGGGCTGCGTCGGATCGAAGGTCAGGGGCTCGATCTTCAGGCCGTCGACGGCGACGATGGTGTGACCGTCATTCATCAGATGATGGGCGAGGGTGAAGCCGGCCGGGCCAAGGCCGACGATCAGAATTTTTCGAGAACTGTCCGAGCGGGGCAGGGGGCGGCGAATGTCCAACGGATTCCAGCGGGTGAGGAGGGCGTAGATCTCGAAGCCCCAGGGCAGCGCCAGGATGTCCTTCAGGATGCTGGTTTCCGCTTGCGGAATGTCGACCGCGTCCTGCTTCTGATAGATGCATGCCTTCATGCAGTCGTTGCAGATGCGATGACCGGTCGCCGCCATCATCGGATTGTCGATGGCGATCGTCGCGAACGCACCCAGCACGTGGCCGGCGGCGCGCAGGGTGTGCATTTCGCTGATTTTCTCATCCAGCGGGCAACCTGCCAGCGTCACTCCGAACACCGATTTCTGGAACGCGCCGGTCTTGCGGTCCTTCAGGCCGGTGCTGCAGGAATCCTTCCCCTGGGTGTGGCACCAGATGCAGTAGTTCACCTGGTCCAGCGCCTGCTGGGTGTTCATGCCGTGATCGGTCAGCGCGAACCCCTCGCGATGCCGCCAGTCATGTTCCGGCAGGCGCAGCATGGTGACGCCGTCGCGCTCGATGGTTTCCACAGGCACCAAGTGCTGGGGATCGACGCGGTGGGGGATGCGGAACAGGGTTCCGCCGCGATGATGGGCCTGGCCGGCGGGTGTCAGTGTGGCCCAGGCGGCGTAGCGAAGGGCTTCGTCCAGCGCCTCGGGGTTGTTTTCCCAGGTGGTGACGCTGGTGGCGAAATTCCGTTCGGTCAGGGGCTGCCCGATACGGGCTTCCAGGGCGGTCCGCAGGGCGGGTCCGTCAAAGCCGGAGGGATCGGCGTATTTCTTCACCGCCTGGCGCTGAACGAACAGCCTCTTGCAGGCATGGATCGGGTCGAGTGCCAGGGTTTCCTGCATCAGGGCGCCGGTTTCCGCCTCGATGCCGAACAAGGCGGCGACGAAGGCGTCGAGATGGGAGCCGAGGGCTACGACCAGATCGGACTCGTCGCGGCCTGTCATGGCCTCGGGGGCCGCCCGAGCGGCCAGCAGGCGCTGATGCAGGGGGGCGTCCTGTCCGGCGAGGTCCTGCAGGAACCGCCGGTCCAGGCGAATCAGCCCCTCGCGGGCTGCCAGATCGGCGAAATCGAACCCAAACCCAAGTCGCGGAGCGTCAGAACCAGTCACAGGACCACTTTCAATGAAGCGCTGCGGATGCCACAGGCGGCAAAGTCAGGCAACCTTCATGTCCTGGGGGCTGGGTTGAGGGAAGTCGAGGGCAATATTCAGCTTATGATGTCTCGGCCGGGGCGAGCCACTCGAGCAGTTTGCTGGTGAGGATCGCCATGGTCAGCGGCTTGGTGATCTGATCGTCCATGCCGCTTTCCAGGCTCGCCTCGCGGCTGCCTTCCATGGCATGCGCCGTCAGTGCGACGATCGGGGTGCGGCGATCCTGGAATCCCTCGATCTGGCGGATAGCTCTTGTGGCTTCGTAACCGTCCATTTCCGGCATCTGGCAATCCATCAGCACCAGGTCGAAAGCGTTGCCGCGGTAGAGGCCGACGGCCTCCAGCCCGTTGCGGGCCGGCGTGACCTGGCAGCCCAGCGTTTCCAGCAGCGCCTGGGTCACCCGCATGTTGGCCGCGTTGTCCTCCACCAGCAGGATCGACACCGTGTGCCGGCCGGCCCGTTCCAGCGCCGCGCGGAATTCGAGGCTGGCTGGGGATACGAACGCGGACGGTTCGGACCGGGTGTCCGGCGCGGTGACGGGAGGCGTGGTGACAGCGAGCGTGGTGGCGGGGGGCGTGGCGGGCAGGGTGGCGTCGAGCTTGTGCTCCATCAGCACGGTGAACCAGAAAGTCGAACCAACCCCGACGACGCTTTCCAGGCCGATGTCGCCGTCCATCATATGGCAAAGCTGGCGGGCGATCGACAGGCCCAGACCGGTGCCGCCATAGCGGCGGGTCGTGGAACTGTCCGCCTGGGTGAAGGCTTCGAAGATCATGTCCTGCTTGTTGCCGGGAATGCCGACCCCGGTATCGGACACCTCGAAGCGGATGCGCAGGGCGTTGCCGATTTCGCGCTCGATCGCGCTGCGCAACGTGATGGTGCCCTCGGCGGTGAATTTCAGAGCGTTGCCGACCAGATTTGCCAGGATTTGCAGCAGACGGTGCCGGTCGCCGACCAGCATGATGTTCAGCGCATCCGGGAGCGTGGTCATCAGCGTCAGCCCCTTGGTCCGGGCCTGATCGGCGAACAGCATCCGGACATCGTGGATGAGTGACGGCAGATGGAACGGCGCATGCTCCAGTTCCAGCCGGCCGACCTCGATGCGCGAAAGGTCCAGGATGTCGTCGATCAGCCGCAGCAGCGATTGGCTGGATTGTGTCGCGGTTTCCACATAGCGCCGCTGTGCGGGGGACAGCTCGGTGAGCTTCATCAGCTCGATCATGCCGACCACGCCGTTCATGGGGGTGCGGATTCATGGCTCATGTTGGCGAGGAACTGGCTTTTGGCGGTGTTTGAGGTTTCCGCCTGAAGCAAGGCCTGCCGGGTTTCGGCCACGCGGCGGCGCTGGTCGTTCAGCATGGTGTTGAATGCCGCGCCGAGGCGGTGGATTTCGTATGGCACCAGGCCATGGAATGCCGGCACGGAGACTTCGTCGTTGCCTTGCAGGACGGCCTCGGCGGTGTCGGCGACGCTGCGTACCGGCCGAGCCAGATACAGTGCGAGCAGCCAGGCCATGAGCGCGGCGCCACCGAACGACACCAGGGTGATCATGGTCGCCATTTCATTCAGCTTGGTCGCACGACGGCGCAGTTCGCCGACCGGTCGCGGCACCACTACACCCCAGCCGGTTTCCGGCACCAGGGCATACGCCGCGATCATGTCATTGCCGAACGTGGGGCCGAATGCCTGCGCGTGGAACTGCCCGACGCCGGTTTCGTCCCGCATCATCGCGGCGACCACCGGTTCCCCGGACAGATCGTGCGACGCCGCGACCCAGTCCTTCAACGGATGGGCGATCACCTGTCCCTTGGCGTCGACGATGACGGCATGGCCGTGGTCGCCGAACACGATCGCCTGTTGGAGCGAGACGAGATAGCGGGTGGTGAGAACGCCGAGACCGAGACGGCCGGCGGGAAGCTCCTTGACGAGATAGAAGACCGGGGTGCCCGATGGATCATGGTACAGATTGCTGATGGCGATCTGGCCGTGCTCGCCGGCGGCCAGTATCCGGAGATCGGCCAGCAGTGCCGGGGGCGGGTCCGTGGCCAATTCGCCTGACAGGTCCTTGATCTCGGCTTCCAGCGTTCCATCCGGGGCAAGACGGCGGACATGGATCACGTCGAGCGACATCAGCAGATCGGCCAGACCGATGACCGGATGGTTGAGGGCGTCACTTTCGAACGCCAGTCCGAAGATCGCCTCCACGTCCTTGACGTAGTGAGACAGGGTGGCGGTGAGGTTTCGCGCGACCAGAAGATGCCGTTCACGGGCGGCGTCGAGCTCGTTCTGGTATGTGGTGTTCTCCTCCCACAGGGCGAGGACGGCGATTGGTGTGCCGGCAATGATAGTCAAGGCGACGAACAGGAAATGATGCAGGCGCAAGCCAAATCTGAACCGGGTGCCAAAGCGGGGAGGAGGGCCCGCTTGTGGTAACGGGGGCGCCTCTTGGGGATCGCTGGCTTGTATGGCCGGTGACATTGCGTTCTCTGTCATCAGTCGCTTTCATCAAGCGTTGCGATCAACTATATGCGGAAAGCAAACGGATCGAACAATAAATATGCTTTTCGGCGGGAGGCTTCCACCAAGCTGAATTGTGCGATGGGGGCGGGATTTTTTACCGAGAAGGGACTCGACTCGCTGATCGGTCCGGTCTTATGTTCTTATTATGTTCGCTCCGCTGACCATTCCTGACAGGCCCGCCGGGCTGGTATCTCCGGTTTCTTCCGCCGTCGTGACTGCGCCGGCGGCGGCATCGTCAGCGATCGTTCTGCTGCGGCAGCGCATCGCGCGGATCGAGCGCATGCATGTTCGGGGTCCGGCGGAACAGTCGCTGCCTCTGGGTATCGCGGCGATCGACCAGGGGTTGCCCTCCGGCGGCATCCGCCTGGGGGCGCTGCATGAAGCGGCTTCGGGCGGACCCGACACGGAACATGCCGCCGCTGCCACGCTGTTCGCCGCCGGCATCTTGGCCAGGCTGAACGGTCCTGTCCTGTGGGTGTTGCGGCAGGCCGATTTGTTTGCCCCAGGCCTTGCCGGGGCCGGGTTGCAGCCGGATCGGATCGTGTTCGCCGAGGCCGGCAAGGATGTGCTGCCGATCATGGAAGAAGGCTTGCGCCATCCTGGCCTGACCGCGGTGGTGGCCGAACATACCGGGCGGCTGAGCATGGTGGCTTCGCGCCGGCTGCAACTGGCGGCGGAGCAGTCCGGCATCCTGGCGATCCTGCTGCGCCGCAGCCCCAGTTTCGACGATCCGGCATTGAACGAACCCACTGCCGCCATCACCCGCTGGCGGATCGCCGCTCTGCCCTCGCCCCCCGCATTGCCGCATGCACCGGATACCCCGGGGCTGGGGCGGGCCCGGTGGAAGCTGGATCTGACGCGATGCCGCGGCGGCGATCCGGGGTCGTGGATAGTGGAGGCTTGCGATGCGACGGGTCGTCTCGGTGTGGTTCCCGACACTGACGGGCGAGCGGTGCGGGTGGCTTGAGAAAGGTCGGGGCGCTGCCCCAAATCCCCTAAATAGATGGGATCAAAGGGGGCCTGTCCCCTTTGCGGGTCCAGG
>DATAZJ010000497.1:0-7763 GCA_036272115.1 Rhodopila sp.
CCTCGGCTTTCCCTACAACATGGATTTCTCACGCTCGTTCAGTATTTCGGCGATCGTCTACGGCGTCCCGGTGCTGGGGTCGGGCGGAGTCTATTTCGGCAAGCTGTCGAACGCCACCGCGACGCAGGTCCCGAAGACGCAACTGGGCACCTTCAATCCCGTCATCGTCATCGGCATCGGCCTGCAACTGGGGCTTGGCTATAATTTCACCAAGGGCCCGCTGTCGGCCGGCTTCGCGTTGACCGTGTTCGGCATCGTCGAGGGCGTGTTCGCCACCTATCATCCCTACCAGCCGACGGACGGCAGCGCGACCAATCTGCAGGATGTCAACTATTTTTACCTGCAAGGAACGGTCGGGCTGATCGGCCTGCTGTACGGAAGCATCGATTTCAAGATCATCTCGGCGTCGCTGCGGGTGAACATCACCCTGTCGGTGCGGATCACCTACGAATCATTCCAGCCGATCCTGATCTCGGCCACTGCGTCGGTCAGCGTCAGCGTTTCGGTCAAGATCGACCTCGGCCTGTTTTCCATCCATATTTCGTTGTCGTTCAGCACCAGCGTGACCGCCAGTTTCGTCATCAACCTGCCAGGCGAGGGCAACGCGCCCTGGTTGGGCAGCGCGGGGCAGGTGCAAGCGTTTGCGTTGGGCAGCCCGCGCGCCCGCGGCGGACGCCGAGCGGTCTGGCGCGATGGTGCCTTGCCGAGGCAGGCGCAACATCCGGCGTTCCGTTCCACGATGCGTTCGGCGATTGCCCCGCGCCCGGCCCGGCTGGTCGCGACGACGGTCAAACCCACGTTGTCGCTGCTGGTGGCGCCGCAGTTCACCATTCTCGCACCGCAGGGCGCCGCCAGCTACACGGCGCAACAAGGCGCCTATGTCTGCCAGTTCGCGATGGATGCGCCGAATCCGGCCGATCTCGCGGACGACACCGCGGCCGATCTCGCCACGTCGTTCAGTTTGTTGTGCGCCAGTTTCTTCCCCTGGCTGCTGGCCCTGCTCAGCGGCGAAAACCCCGGCACGATCGATCTCGCCACCGAACTGACGCAGACCGTCACCGTCACAACGCTGCAAAGCGATCTCGATTGGCTCGGGGATCCCGCCAACACGGCGTTCACCACGGGCGACCTGCTGCAATTCCTCGCTGACGCGTTCACCGTGAACATCGTCACCACGGCGCCGGCCGACACCACCAGCCACACGCTGTTCCCGCTGTTCGACGGTCTGATCCTGACCGTTCCCGATCCGGCGGGCGGCACGACGCCGGCCACCATCACGATCGAGACCTATGCGGCCGGCACCACCGCGTATCGCGACACCGCCGCGGCATCGTTGCGGGAAGTGGCGGCCAGCATCGTATCCGCGCCCAGCAACCCCGGCGATCCGCAGGCCACCGGGCTGCAAGCCCCCCCCGCCGACACCCCGCAATCCATCGCGTCGTTCGTCCTCGCCGACGTGTTTGCCATCATCGGCCGCTCGCTGTTGCAGGCCGGCATCGATGCGCTCGCCAATTTCGCCTGGCCGGTGACGGCGGCGGATTCCATTGGCGGCATCATCATCACGTTGAACGGCTACGGCAACGATCTGGACACCGACGATATCGCGGTGCCCAACGCGACGGCACCCCTGGCCGCCAACGTGCCGCTGACCATCGCCGGCCTGACGGCGACTATCCAATCCGCCGATACGCTGACCGCCATCGCGGGGCGCTATTCAGACCCGGACACCCAGGCCGCCCGGTGGACCACGACGCCAGCCGGCCTGATCGAGGCCAACGGTGACGCCCGCATCCTGCAAGCCGGCGTGCCGCTGACCCTGACGATCGGCGGCAACGCCGAGGACTACACGACGCTGCCCGGCGATTCCTTCAACCAGATCGCCGCCTGGTTCAACATTTCGCTGGCGGACGTGGCCGGCCAGTCGTCGCTGTACGGCCAGACGGGCCTGCTGCTGCCGGCGACCTCGATCGCCATCCCGCCGGTCGCCTACAAGACCGCCGCGGGCGATACGCTGGACGGTATCGCCGCGACGTTCGCCACCACGGCGGCGCTCGTCGGGTTCGACAACGCCACCGTCACCGGCCTGTTCGTTCCCGGCCATATCGCCGTGGCCCGGCTGGTGGCGCTGCCGGTGGAGCAAATCTGGACCGGCATCACCGCCACCGGAGAGATCGGCCAGGCCGCCGGGCAGGTCGCCCGCTTCCTCGCCTATGGGCTGCGCCTGCCGTACGCCACCGGCCTGACGTTCTCCGGCGAATTCCTCTATCCGACGAACCAGTCGTCGTACGCGCTCTACCAACTGACCGGGCAGCAATTCCCCACCCCGACCGGGGCCGCGAGCTATGCGATCACCCTCGGCCGAACGACGGTGTCGCACGGGGTGGATCTGAGTTTTATCACGTTCGGCGGCAGCGACGTCGCGACCAGCATCGATGTCGATCTCAGCAGTTCCTACGCGCTGTTGGGCACCGTCCTGCAATACGCCCAGGGCGGCAATTTCGTGCCGGCGCCGATCGGCAGCGACCTGCCGCTGGTCACCCTGCAACCGCGGCAATTCACCGCGTCGGGCTACTCGCTGTGGAGCACCTCGGATTTTGCGACGCTGGCGCTCATCACCGGCGCCCCGGCCAACGCCGTCGCCGCCACGCCGTATTTGTGGAGCCTGCCGCAATCGCTGCTGAACGGGCTTGAAAGCCAGCAGGCGGTGCTGGCCACGCTGTTCGATCCAACGACGCAGTACACCGACATCGTCCACCTGATGCCGGTGTACCAGCCGCGCCTGGGCACCACGTCGCCCAACAGCCCGCAAACCAGCTTCGCCGACATCACCGCGTTCGCTTATGCCGCAAGGGTCGATTTCCAGATCGCCCGGCTGTCGCCGACCGCCGACGCCGCCACCCAGGACCAGACGGCATCGGCCACCACGGTGACCGACGCGCCGATCTATCAGCTCATTGGCCCCTCCGCCGGGGATGGGCAGCGGCTGGAATACCTGCTGACCGCCATGGCCGCGCTTGGCGAGGACCTCGTGTCCGGCCTGTTCCTGCTGTACAGCGCGGGCGGCAGCAACCAGACGGTGCTGACCGGCCAGGCCGATCCCGCGTTCCTTGCCTTCATCACGCAGACCAACCTGTCCACCGAAAGCACGCCACCCGCTGCCCTGGCCGCCATGGCGCTCGCCGCCGCGCCCATCGCGCCGCACGGTGTCGCCAACCCGCCCCACCAGTTCATCAAGCTGCTGTGGGAGCAGTCAGTGGTACATGGCGGCGGCTACTACTTCTACTGGCAGTTCCTGCCGTCGGGCACCGGCCTGCCGGCCGAAATCTTCGATTCAAGCGGCACCGCAACGCTGACCCTGGTCGCGACGCTGAAGCCGGGCCTGAACGCCAATGCCGGCAATGCAGTGGCGAATTTCGTCAACAGCTTCGTCACCACCAGCAACATCGATCCGCAGAACGATGCGGTGGTCGTCGAGTCGCGGTCATCGGTGGCCGACAGCGCGAAGTTGGCGGCCAACCAGACGCTGGCGCAGCTTGCCGCCGCGTATGGGGTGGGAGTCGCTGCGCTGGCGCAGGCCAACCCCACCACCGGCTTCGTGGCACAATCGCAGATTCCGATCGCCGGCATCCTGCATCAGCTCACGGCGCAGGAAACCGCCGACCCGGCACAGACCCTGACCAATTTGGCGACGTACTACTCGGTCGGGGCGCTGGTGCCGATGACCGGCGCCGAGATCGCCGCCAACAACCCCGGCGTCGCCGTCGTGGCAGGCGCGACCTTCCAGATCCCGCCGTTTACCTATGTCGTGAATGCCGGCCTCAACCCGGGGCCGGGCGGCGATTTCACCTCGCTCGCGGCGTATTACGCTCTGCCGATGGCGGCGGTCGCGGTGGCCGCGGCGTCCACTTCGGGACTGTTCGCCGCCGGCGCGACGATCAAGATCGATACGCTGAGCCAGGACACAATGGCAACGCAGGCACCCGACAACCTGTCATTCCTGCTCACGCGGGATAATCTCGGCACCCCGGACCCGCTGCCGCCGGACCCGACCCCGGCTCAGCAGGCCACGTATGCGCAGCAGACCCTGTTCAGCCTGTACAACACGCTCTCGGCCGGCCTGGCCGCCAATCCGTATTTTCTCGCCAGCCCGTACGGCCTGCCGTTCGGCCCGCAAGACGACAGCACCGCGCCCACCGACAATGCCACGGCAGGGCCGATGCAGGTCGCGCAAGCGCGCAGCCGGACCCTCGCCGCGCTCGCCACGCAGGAGCAGTATCGATACTCTCAAGTCCTCGGCTTTGGCGGGGTCAACGCCTCGGGGGTTCCGTTCGCGAAGATCAACGCGGCCCCGGCCAATCCCGCCGCCGGCCTGCCCCCGGCCGCCGACAGCCCCTATATCGGCATCGGCAGCTATGCCTGCATCGCGCTGCGCTGGCAGGATCTGTACGGCAACACGACGGTCACGCCATTCGAGCAGGTGCCGCCGGGCTACACCGGCGCACTGAACAACATGCCCAACGCCCTGCGGTACACCGACCGCCTGATCGGGCTGTCCGCCTGGCCCAAGACCCAGGCAACCTACATCTACACCGGCGCGGCGGGGCAGCCGTCGCTGCAGTTGACGGTTAAGCTGGACGCCACGGCCTACGACCCGGCCGGCAAGGCGCAGGCGGTCGCCGAACAGGACCTCGCGACCTATCGGACGATCTACTTCCAGCTCAATCAAGACTACAAAGACCTTGGTGTGCCGGGCATCAACGGCAACGCCGTGACGATGATCGTCAGCAACACGCTGCTGGCCTCGCCGGACCAGGTCCTGGCGGATACCGACGCCAAGACCTTCCGCGACTACGTGGCCGCCTGCATCATCTTCCTGGAGAACTACGTCGCCGGCGTGACCCCGGGCACCGCGCCGACCGGGACCCTGACCCTGCCGGTGCCGATTGCCGGCCTGGCCAGCCAGACGCGCATTCCCCTTGATGTTGCGCTGACGCTGAAACGCGATGCCTTGCTGGTGGAGCCGCTGATCGCCGGGCTGCCGGATGGTCTCGCGGTGCGCAGCACGATCGCCCCGCAGGCCAACCTGCCGGTCAGCACGTCCTCGTCCAGCTTCACCGTGTTTGCCACGGCGCTGGAAACCTGCTGGCAGACATCGTCGTGGTACCTGCGGACCGGTGCCGGATTGGCCACGATCAGTGCCGGCAACGCGACACAAAGCGAGCAACTGTATGCCGTGCGCTTCGGCAACGTCACCGGCGCGGGCATCTATTTCGATATCGCCGCATCCGCCGGCTATTATGCCCCGCTGCCGGTCGCGACGTCGCTGCAAAGCGGCAGTGCCACGCTCGACATCTACGCCACCGGCGGCGGCACGACCACGCGCGTCGCCAATTTCAGCAGTATCGACCTCAATCTCTGGTTCGAGAGCTGCCTGGATGCGATCGACAAGTTCCTGTCCGCGAGCTATGCGCCGCAGGCCTTCATTCTCGACCGGCTGAACGGTGTCGCCGACCCGCTGACCGACGGGGAACTGGGCAAGATACTCGCGGCGAAGCAGACGCTGGCGGATGCGATCGGTGGCACCACGACCCCGATCCTGTCGAGTTCGGCCGCCGATGCATCGACCCTCGCGGCAGCCCGCTACACCATGAGCCAGCAGTTGCTCACCACGCTGGGGCCTGCCTTCGCGGCGGGGGCGGTGACCGTGTTCGGCCTGACCAATGTGACCGGCGCCGACAGTTTCGGTGCCGGCGGGCCGCCGATGCTGTACGGACAGCCGACCGCCGTCGTGGCCGGCGACCCGAGCATCGACGTCAACCAGAACTATGCGCTGACATCGGGGACGATCCCGCTCGCGCCGATCGACGGCAACCTGCCCCGCCTTGCCTTCAATGTGACGTCGAAGAACGTCTCGGCGCAGGCCTATGTCGGGCTGACGCTGTCCTACCAGATCACCCACATGGAATTCGACCGGACGGCGGTGCCGGGCATCGACAATTACGTGCAGACGCAGTGGCTGGTGTTCGTCAATCCACTGACCGTCCAGCCGCTGGGCACGCAATACGTTCCGATCCTCGATCGCGCTTTGCCGGTGCCCCCGACGGCGCAGAACCAGACCGCGGATGCTGCCCATCCCACCGACCAGCCGACCACCGGGCTGACGCCGGCGCAGCTCGCCACGTGGGATTATGGCTTCACCTACAGTTATCCCGCCGCTGCCCAGGACGATGTGAGCATCACGATCACCCTGAACGCGCCCGCCACCGGTGGGACGCAGACCGCTTCCGCCGGCGCATCCAGTCCCTTGTTCGTCGCCCTGGCCGGTTTCGTTACCAATTACCCGGCGATTTCGGACGATCTGGACACCTACCTGACGCAGATCACCGGCCTGACCACGGATGCCACCATCATCGGCAATGCAACGGCCGCGGTCACCGCGCTGCAAACCCTGGTGACCGCTGTCGCAACGACCTATGCGGACCAGTTCGCCCCCAAATCGAAGGCGTTCGCCGATGCCGCGGACCCCAGGACGCCGATCGCCTTCGATGCCACGCTGGAATCCCAGTCCGGCCTTGATGGCAACGCGCTGATCTGCCTGCGCAACATCACCATAAGCGACGCAAATGCGACCTACGATGCCGGCACTGGGACGATCGGCAATGGCACGCTGAATCTGCCGGCGCCGGTCATCGAGATATTGCCGGAACAATACACCGCCACCGTGGTCGATACACCGCCGCCGGGCGTAACGCTGGCGTATTATTATCCCGCAGCGAACACCACCAGCGGCACGCCGCCGCTGTCGTTCTCAGCCGCTCGGAATGAGGCGAACCGGGCTGTGTCGCTCTCAGGGCTGAACGTGATGGTCTACAAGAGCGCCCGCAGCTCCATGTTCGCGGAGCGCAATAAGATCCTGACCCCGGACAGTCAGGTCGGAACCGTTTCCACCAATCCCGATTTCTTGTTCAAGACGCCCGTGGTGACCTTCACCGATCCGATCCTGCCGCGGATCACCTGGCCATCCTACGCGCTGCGGCAAGTCACCCCGGTGAGCGGGACCGACGTGGTCGCGTACATGACCGGATTCTTCGCCGACCTGTTCGAGGGTGCCGCCGGCACGATCAAGCTTGGTATGGGCGGCGGTTATTCCTATTCGGTGGCACCCGGGATCGCCGGTCTGCCAAGGACCTATATACCGTTGAATCTGCTGCAACCTATCCCGGTCACCATTACCACGTCGCCGCCGCCCGCGGCCGCGATCCAGGTCACCGGGCAGGTGAACGAGTGGTTCGCCACGGTCGTGCCAACGACCGCGACGGGCGCGGCGATGGATTTCTCCATCAATCTGTTTTCCGACCTGGCGAGCGAGCAGTTGCTGCTGACGATCGGCGATCTGTTTTTTACAACCGATCAGTAGGCCCGGGGCGGAAATCTTTTACGAACATACGACGTTGACACAGGCCTCGCCGCGCAGCCGCCGGCGGATATTGTCTGCCATTACTTGCTGCCGCCGCCTGATCGTGCCATCGGTCCAGCCCGACATATGCGGTGTCATCACCACATTCGTCAGTTCGTGGAACGGCAGCGCCGAGGGCATGCAGCCGCCGCCACCAGGCGCGGGATATTGATACCACGTATCGATCACCGCCCCGCCAATACGCCCGTCATGCAAAGCGTCATACAACGCTGCCTCATCCACCACCGGGCCGCGCGCGACGTTGATCAGCACGGCATCGGATCGCATCCGGGCAAAGGCATCGGCA
>DATAZJ010000498.1:0-12282 GCA_036272115.1 Rhodopila sp.
CGCGTCTGGTCAACGTGGCCATCTCCCCCGTTTCGCCGTGGATCATCGCGACGTGATAATCTTCGTTGAACGGATGTCCGGTGTCTGGATCCCCATCGCCGACAGCGCCACCGCGACGATGTCCTTCGCCGACAGCCCCGCTTCGGCCAGTTGCTTGGCCTGGGAGTCATGGTCGATGAACACGTCCGGCATGACCATCGGGCGGATTTTCAGCCCGGAGTCGAGCAGGCCCTTCCAGGCCAGATGCTGCATCACCTGGGCGCTGAAGCCGCCGATCGCCGCTTCCTCGATGGTGATCAGAACCTCGTGATCGCGGGCAAGCTGCTCCACCAGTACGGTGTCGATCGGCTTGGCGAACCGGGCGTCGGCGACCGTGGTCGGGAAGCCGCGCGCCGCGAGCTCATCCGCCGCCTTCAGCGCATCACCCAGGCGCGTGCCCAGCGACAGGATGGCGATGTTGCTGCCTTCCCGCATCACCCGGCCCTTGCCCAGCGTCAGCACCTCACCGGCCGTCGGCAGGGCAACGCCGGTGCCTTCGCCACGCGGATAGCGGAAAGCGCTGGGCCGGTCGCCGATCGACACGGCGGTGGCGACGACATGGACCAGTTCCGCTTCGTCGGCCGGTGCCATGATCACCATGTTCGGCAGGCAGCCCAGATAGGCCAGGTCGAAGCTGCCGGCATGGGTCGCCCCGTCGGCGCCGACATAACCGGCGCGGTCCATGGCGAAACGGACCGGCAGCGATTGCAGCGCCACGTCATGCACGATCTGGTCGTAGGCACGCTGCAGGAAGGTCGAGTAGATGGCGCAGAACGGCTTCATTCCCTCGGTCGCCAGGCCGGCGGCGAAGGTCACCGCGTGCTGTTCGGCGATACCGACATCGAACGTGCGGTCGGGGAACATCTTGCCGAAGCGGTCGAGCCCGGTGCCAGACGGCATGGCAGCGGTGACAGCGACCACGGTGGGGTCTTTGGTCGCTTCGGCGATCAGCGCTTCGGCGAACACTTTCGTGTAGCCGGGCGGACCCGGGGGCGCCTTCGCCTGCTCACCGGTGATCACGTTGAACTTGGACACACCGTGATACTTGTCGGCGGACTTCTCGGCCGGCGCGTATCCCTTGCCCTTCTGGGTGATGGCGTGAACCAGGATCGGGCCGGTGTCCTCGGCTTCGCGCACGTTGCGCAGCACCGGCAGCAGGTGATCCAGGTTATGGCCGTCGATCGGGCCGACGTAATAAAAGCCCATCTCCTCGAACAGCGTGCCGCCGGTCAGGATGCCGCGGGCATATTCCTCGGCGCGGCGCGCGGTGCGCTCGATCCCGCGCGGGAAACGCTTGGCCATGCGGACCGCGAGTTCGCGCAGCGACAGGAAGCTGCGGGACGAAATCAGCCGGGACAGATAGGCGCTCATGGCGCCCACCGGCGGGGCGATCGACATGTCGTTGTCGTTCAGGATGACGATCAGCCGCGAGTGCAGCGCACCGGCGTTGTTCATCGCCTCATAGGCCATGCCCGCGCTCATCGCGCCGTCGCCGATGACGCAGATCACGTTGCGATCCTCTGGGCGTTCATCCGGCTTTTTGCCGGACTGATCGGTCTGCGGCGTGGACTCGTAGCGCGCCATTTTCAGGTCGCGGGCGACCGCCATGCCCAGGCCGGCCGAGATCGACGTCGACGAATGCGCCGCGCCGAACGGGTCGTATTCGCTCTCCGATCGCTTCGTGAAGCCGGACAATCCGCCGCCCTGGCGCAGCGTGCGCATGCGGTCGCGCCGTCCGGTCAGGATTTTGTGCGGGTAGGCCTGATGCCCGACGTCCCACAGCAGCCGGTCGCGCGGGGTGTCGAAGATCGCGTGGATGGCGACGGTCAGCTCCACCACCCCGAGCGATGCGCCGAGATGGCCGCCGGTGACCGAGACCGAATCCACCGTCTCCGAACGCAGTTCATCCGCCAGTTGGCGCAACTGCTCCGCGGAGAAATTGCGCAGATCGGCCGGGTACCGAACGCGGTCGAGTAACGGCGTGTTGATCGGGCTCATCAAATCTCCTGTTCTCGCTTAGCTTCGCCGAGCCACTACGAAAGCGGCCAGCGTTCGTAGATTCGCCGCGCGGTCGCCAAATCCGTCCAAATGGGCCGCCGCCTGCCGCGACAACATATCGGCATGGGATCGGGCCAGTTCCAATCCCAAAACCGATACCATTGTCGCCTTGCCGGCTGCAGCGTCCTTGCCGGCGGTCTTTCCGATCTCGGTCGCGTCTCCTTCCACGTCCAGTACGTCGTCGGCGATCTGGAACGCCGCGCCAAGATCACGGCCATACGCCGCAAGAAGATGGCGCTGTTGTGACGTGGCTCGGCCGAGAATAGCGCCCGCTTCGGCGCTGTATTGGATCAAACGACCGGTTTTGAGTGCCTGCAGCCGGGTGACCGCGGGTCCATCCAGCACCTGTCCTTCCGCCACCATGTCGATCATTTGTCCACCCGCCATGCCGCGGGCACCCGCCGCGGCCCCCAGCGCCATGACCAGTTCGCAGCGCGCCTGGGGATCGGAATGCGTGTCGTGCTCGCCCAGTATCTCAAACGCGCGACACTGCAATGCGTCGCCTGCAAGGATCGCGGTTGCCTCATCAAACGCCTTGTGCGTGCTGGGCTTGCCTCGGCGAAGGTCGTCGTTGTCCATCGCGGGCAGGTCGTCGTGCACCAGCGAATAGGCGTGCAGCATCTCCACCGAGGCGGCGACGCGGGCGGCGCAGGTCTCGTTCACGCCGAACAGCGCGGCGGCTTCCATGACCAGGAAGGCGCGCAGGCGCTTGCCGCCGCCCAGCGTGGCATAGCGCATCGCCTCGGCCAGGCGGCCTTCGGCGCCCTCGACCGGCGGTAGCAGGATGTCCAGGGCCTGTTCCACGACGGTCGCGGCCCGTGCCATTTCTTGCGGAAGATCGATCGGGGAAATGGAACCAACAGACGCCACACGCAGCCTCGTGACCAAAGCGACTCCGCCAAACGGGAGCCAATCCTTCGATAAGTAACACGTCAGGCGCGTTTGCGCATGCTCACGCACGTGCGATCCCGGCGATAGTTGCCGAATTGCCACGCTCGACCTTATGTCAGGGGCGCCGTTCGGGCGGTTGTTTGAAAACGGCGATCGCTCAGCCATGGCGGACGCGGGCCGCCGACCCTATGTGCCGGACATGGATGGTTTACGACGACGGTTTGGCATTGTTCCGGTCTCTATGCGGCGTTGCGGCAAAACGCCCGACCTGCCATATCCCGACCTGCTTGGTCCGGTATCACCTCGGAGAGTGTCTGCATGATTCGCGTCGTCCTTGCCCAACCCCGCGGTTTTTGCGCCGGCGTGGAACGGGCCATCGAGATCGTAGAGCGCGCGTTGAAGAAATACGGCCCGCCGATCTATGTCCGTCACGAAATTGTGCATAACCGGCATGTCGTGGAGGATTTGCGCACCCGCGGCGCGGTGTTCGTCGATGAACTGGATGAGATCCCGTCCGGCTCGATGACGGTGTTTTCCGCCCACGGTGTGGCCAAACGGGTCGAGGAAGCCGCCGCGGAACGCGGGCTGCCGGTGATCGACGCGACCTGTCCTTTGGTCGCGAAGGTGCATAATGAAGGCCGTCGCTACGCGCGTCAGGACCGCGAGATCGTACTGGTCGGACATGCCGGCCATGCCGAGGTCGAGGGGACGATCGGCCAGGTGCCGGCCAAGGTGCATCTGGTGCAGACGGTCGAGGACGTGGACCTGCTGACCGTCAAGGACCCCGACAAGCTGGCCTATATCACCCAGACCACGCTGTCGGTGGACGATACGCGCGGGATCATCTCGGCCTTGATCAAGCGCTTCCCGACCATCGTCGGCCCCGACGTGCGCGACATCTGCTATGCCACGCAGAACCGCCAGCAGGCGGTGCGCGACCTGGCGCACGCGGTCGACATGATCCTTGTGGTGGGGTCACGCAATTCTTCCAATTCCAACCGTTTGCGTGAAATCGGTCAGGAACTCGGCAAGCCTTCCTACCTTATAGACGATGCTGGCGCGTTGCGGGCCGAATGGTTCGAAGGCATCACCTCGGTCGGGGTGACCGCGGGCGCGTCGGCGCCGGAGACATTGGTGCAGGGCGTTCTTGAAGGACTGCGCCGGTTCGGCGAGATCGAAATCTCCACCCAGGATGGGGTGGCCGAGGACGTCCGGTTTCGCTTTCCCGCGCAACTCGTTGACGCATAAGGAATATACTGACTATGACCGTTCCGTTGAATCAGGCGATCCGCGTTGGCGCCTATGTCGTCAAGCAGCATCTGATTGGCCGCAAGCGCTATCCGCTGGTGCTGATGCTGGAGCCGCTGTTTCGCTGCAACCTGGCCTGCGCCGGCTGCGGCAAGATTGACTACCCCGCCGAAATCCTGAACCAGCGTTTGTCGGTGGCCGAATGCATGGAGGCGGTCGAGGAATGCGGCGCGCCCGTGGTGGTGATCGCCGGCGGCGAACCGCTGCTGCACAAGGAAATCGACCAGATCGTGCAAGGTGCGATCGCGCGTAAGAAGTTCGTGATCGTCTGCACCAACGCGCTGCTGCTCGAAAAGAAGATGGATCTTTTCAAGCCTTCCAAGTGGTTCTCCTGGTCGGTCCATCTGGATGGCGGCAAGAAGGAACATGACATCTCGGTCTGCCAGGATGGCGTGTACGACCGGGCGGTTGCGGCGATCGGCGAGTCGAAGCGGCGTGGATTTCGGACGATTATCAACGCGACGCTGTTCAACAACGCCGAACCGGAAAAGGTCGCGGCGTTCTTCGACGACGTGATGGCGATGGGGGTCGACGGCATCTCGGTGTCGCCGGGCTACGCGTATGAGCGGGCGCCGGATCAGCAGCATTTTCTCAACCGGTCGAAAACGAAGGAATTGTTCCGCGGCATCTTCCGCCGGCAGGGCAAGGGGACCTGGAAGAAAAAATGGTCGTTCAACCAGTCTTCGATGTTCCTGGATTTCCTGGCCGGTAACCAGACCTTCCATTGCACGCCATGGGGCAACCCGTGCCGGACCTATTTCGGCTGGCAGCGGCCCTGCTACCTGCTGGGTGAGGGCTACGCCAAGACCTTCAAGGAGTTGATGGAGACCACCGACTGGGACAAGTACGGCACCGGCAATTACGAAAAATGCGCCGACTGCATGGTCCACTCGGGCTACGAGGCCAGCGCGGTGGCCGAAACGGTGCGGAAACCCTGGCGGGCGGCGGCGCAGGTGCTGCGCGGCATCCGCACCGACGGGCCGATGGCGCCGGATGTGTCGCTGGAACGGCAACGGCCGGCGGACTACGTGTTCGGCAAACACGTCGAGACGGCGCTGAAACGGATTCGCGCCGGCAAGAAGCCGTCCGAGGAAGTGGCCGACGCCGCCGACTGACAAGTGCGACCGGCCGCTCGAGGGGCGGCCGGTCGGGCCTTCATGCGATGTTATTCATCTATGGGTCCGGCGTTAGGCTTTTTTTAACCAATGTCGGGTAGGGTATGCCCCGGCGTCCTCACCGGGCTTACATGCAAACGGGTTCCAGGGTTTTTCGGGCTATTTCAGCCTTCGCATCGCAGCAAAGCGTATCGACCGACGATGATTTCAGATGAACCGGATGAGGACGCTGACGCCCTCGACGACGACACCCTGCTGGAAGCCTACGCCGGCATAGATTCGCCCGCGCCGCAATCCGGATCGGACGCCGTCCCCAAAGTGGTGGATTGGCCGTCGTCCCACCGAACGCGCGATGCGGGGTCTTGTATCGATGCCGAGACGCTCGCCTGGTTCAGGGCGAACCGGACCGATTGGCGCTCCGAACTGAATCTGGTGCTGCGCGGATGGATTGCCGGGCTAGCGTCGCCGTCGCCAGCCCCCCCGCCCGGCGACTGACGTTCGAAGCGCCCGGTGTCCGCCCATGCCATGCGCCCCTTGGGGCAGGACTAGCGGCTGGCGCGCTTGCCGTTGCTGGCCGAACCGCGTGACGCCTTGGCATTGACCGCGGCGTGGCTGACCGGTTCGGCGCCGCCCCTGGCCTGCATGAACGCCTTCAGCACTTCGTTGATGCGGGTCTGGTAGCCGCCGCCGAAGCCGCGGAAGAAGCGAAGCACATCTGCATCCAGCCGCAAGCTGACGGCCAACTTTGGTTCCCGCACGTCGAAAACCAGATCGGTAGCCCAACCGGCGCGGACCGGTTCGGCGGAGGCATGCGCCGCCGGCTTGGCCGGCTTGGCACGCGATCGAACTTTCACGGTGGATGCCTGGCGCAATTTGGATTGCCCGTTCACACCACGGCCTGCCTTTGCCATATTCTTATTCCTCCCATTTGGTTGACCTTGGTTGGTTCCAAGATCGGTTGAACGCGTTGTCCGGCGACCTTACTCCGCCTGGTTCGGATGTACGCACGTTCGTGGCTACGGTCAAGCGATGATCAGCGTTCCCATATCTTGGCCGAAACCATTTTGCGATCTTCAGATCAACAGCTCGATCAGGAACGGCCCGGACCGTTTCAGTGAGTGTGCAAGCAGGTCCGCGAAGCCTTCCGCGGTGTCGGTGCGCGCGGCTTCCACTCCCAGCGAACCGGCCAGGCTGGGCCAGTTGATGTCGGGGTTGCCGATGTCCATCATATCGAGAGCGGTACGGCCGGGATTGGCACCCACGTTTGCCAGTTCACCCAACAGGATCTGGTATTTCCGGTTCGACAGAAGAACGGTGGTGATGTCGAGCTTTTCGCGCGCCTGGGTCCACAGCGCCTGCACCGTGTACATGGCGGAGCCATCGGCCTGCAGGTTGATGACGCGGCGGCCGGGCGCGCCGATCGCCGCACCGGTGGCCATCGGCATGCCGCCGCCGATTGCCCCGCCGGTCACGTTCAGCCAGTCATGCGGCGGAGCGGCTTTGGTGTTGGCGAAGAAGCCGCGGCCGAAACTGACCGATTCATCGGCGATGACGGCATTTTCCGGCATCAGCGCGCCGAGGGTGGCGGCCACCGCCTCGGGCGTCAGCGCGCCGCGCCCGATCTCAGGGCGGCTACCGTTGTCTGGCGGAGCGACCTTCTTGCATCCCAGCGCGTCAGCCAGGCGCGCGAGCGATTCGACGACGTCCTGTTCGGGACGCGACAGGATGTGGATTTCGGCATCCAGCGGGATCGAGGTCTGCGGCTTGTTCGGATAGGCGAAGAAGGTGACCGGCTTGCGCGATCCGGCGAGTATCAGTTGCTTCGTGCTCGCCATCGCCTTGACGGCGGCATCGACGACGTACGGCACGCGCTCGACCGACAAGCGGCCCTGACCGCGGGCCATGCGGGCGTTGGACCCTTGCGCGACCACCCGGCATCCGGTGGCGGCCTGGATGCGATGCGCCAGTTCCAGCCCCTCGGCATGCAGCGCGACACCGCCCAGCAGCAGCACGACGCCGTCACCGCCACGGCGCAGCGCGTTGGCGGCTTCCTCGATCTGGTTGGGCGAGGCGGGTGAAGTCGGCAGCACCGGCAGCGCCTCGGCGGCGATGCCGCCGTCGTTCCAGGACGTGTCGGACGGCAGGATCAGCGTGGCGATCTGGCCGGGCGCCATCATCGAGGCCTGCACCGCGGCGGCGGCATCGGCGCCGACGGTGCGCACATCCATCGAGGTCCGCACCCAGCCGGAGACGCCGCGCGCCCAGCCTTCGGTATCCGCGGTCAACGGCGAATCGAGCGGCCGGTGATAGGTCGCCTGGTCGCCGACGATGTTGACGATCGGGGTGGCGGCGCGCCGGGCGTTGTGCAGGTTGGCCAGGCCATTGGCGAGGCCGGGACCGCAGTGCAGCAACGTCGCGGCGGGCTTGCCGGCCATGCGCGCATAGCCGTCGGCGGCGCCGGTCACCACACCCTCGAACAGGCCCAGCACGCAGTGCATGCCCGGCACCCGGTCGAGCGCCGCGACGAAATGCATCTCCGACGTGCCGGGGTTGGAGAAACAGGTCGTTACGCCGCTTTTCAACAGCGAATGCACCAGGCTTTCAGCGCCGTTCATTCCGCAGGTGTCTCCTCGTCGCGGCTCGGACTTTGCGAACAAGCCTGAGCGGGAACGATTTAGTATCCGGTTTGTCATATCTTGACCAGAGCGGGCGCATGGACGAATTGTCGATACATTTTGTAACAAAAAACATCGATCCTACCTCAACAAATCCGGCGTTCGCTGGAACCGGTGTCACGCCGTGCTATCTTCCGAGCATCCATTGTGGAGAGAACCGTCGTGAAGATGTTTGCTGCGTTTGCCCTTGGCCTGCTGACGGCCGGACCCGTGTTTGCCCAGACCGCCGCACCCGCCGCCACACCGGCGCCGAATGCTGCCAAAGCTTCGGAACCGGCCAGTGCCACGACGGTCAAGGCGCGTGTGGACAAGCGGATCGCGCGCATGCACCAGGAACTGAAGATCACGCCGGAGCAGGAAACCGCGTGGAATGCCTTCGCGCAGGTGATGCGGACCAACGTGACAGCGACCGACGACGCCTACCAGAAGCGGTCGGCGTCACTCGCGACCATGACGGCACCCGAGAACATGGCGAATTTCGCTGAGATCGAGCAGGCCCGAGCGAAAGGCGTCGAGAATTTGGCGACGACGTTCCAGACTTTGTACAGCGGGCTGTCAGACGAGCAGAAGAAGATCGCCGATGCGATGTTCCGCCATTACGGCAATCATGAAGGAAAGCATAAGCACGGCGCGAAGTAGCGGGCCTTGGTTCAGAGCGGCGGCGCTCAGGCGACGATACCAAGCGCCTCCGCCGGCTGAACCTGCGCCCCGGCCGTGAGGCGCAACACGATCGGTCGGTGATCGGATGCCTCCCGCAACAGGGTGCCGGCTTCGAGGCAGCCGATGCCGCGGATCAGGCACCGGTCAATCCGCAGCGGGATCACGTTGCCTGCCACATGCGTCGGTTCGCGCGGGCCGACGTCGCGGAAGCCGGGCAGAAATGTCGGGCCGATCAGGTTGTAGTCGCCCACCACGGCGGCACGATGCGGCAGGACGCCGGCGATACGGCGAAGCTGCCTGCGGTTCAGGATCTGCCCGTGCGATAGATGGACATTGGCGACGGCAAACGAGCCGATCTCAATGATCTGGCAGATGCGATTGAACATCGCCCCGGCCTGTAGCGGCAGCACCACCGGCGGGGCCTGCAGCAGCCCCGGACTCCACACCGCCAGGCCGTGTACGCGACCCGGCAGCAGGTTGCGCTGGTACTGGCCGCCGACCCGATCCGTCAGCCCGTCCATCTCCCGCGTCGCTTCCTGCATCAGCAGCAGATCGGGCTGCTCCCGGCGGATCAGGCGGACGATGTCGTCAAGCGAAGCCCCGGTCAGGCGGAGCAGGTTCCAACTGATGAGTTTGATCATTGCGTCCGTCAAATGGGCACGGTGGGTGGCCTTGCACAACCATGGGGTTCGCATGGCTGTCCTCGTGCCGATAGAGGCGTTTGGGACGGCCACCGCCGCATGGCGACCGGGACATGTCTATAACGGCCTCGGGCTAGGATTGCGAGGCCTGAATGACCGTTACACGGGCGAATCGCCAATCATCCTGTGCGTCCCGCTTGCAGTCGCATGCCTGAGGATATCGCGAGCGGCCGCGACACCAACCCCGCACGCATAGCAGTCAAATCCGCGGGCCGCCGGTATCACAGGTAAGGCAGCATCAGGCGCGCGCCGGCGTCACGCAGGCGTATGGGCAGCGTGCGGGCATCCAGATCGGCCTGCGTCAGCGCCGGGCCGCGGCCGCGCCGCATGAGTGCCGACAACGTCGCGGCAAGGTCGTGGTCGTAGACCTCCATGCACAGTTCGAAATTCAGCCTGAACGAGCGGATGTCCCAGTTGCTGCTGCCGATCAGGCACCATTCCGCGTCCACCACCATGACCTTTGCGTGATGGAACGGGGCCGGGCTGCGCCAAATGCGGACGCCGTCGTTCAGCAGCGGCCCGATATTTGCGCGGGTGGCCCAATCCACCAGCCGGTGGTTGCTTTGCGCGGGTATGACCAAATCGACGGCGACGCCGCGCATCGCGGCCAATGCCAGCGCCGTCACCAGCCGCTCATCGGGCAGGAAATACGGCGTCATCACCTCGATGCTGTCACGTGCGCAGGCCAGGGCCTGGAGCACGGCGAACTCGACCTTCTCGATGCCCTCGTCCGGTCCGGAATCGATGACGCGGGCCAGAGCGCCGTCTCGTGGGTCAAGCGGCGGCGCCCACGCATCGCCGGTCAGGTCTTCGTCGGTCACGAATTCCCAGTCATCGGCGAACGCCTCGGCAAGCTGGGCGACGACCGGTCCCTCGATGCGGAAATGCAGGTCCTGCACCGGCATTTTCGGGTGTGTGGCCATGACGTTTTCGTCGGCGATGTTCATGCCGCCGGTGAAGCCGATCCGGCCGTCCACCAGCAGGATCTTCTTGTGGCTACGCAGATTGATGAAAGGCATCCGCCAGGGCAGCGACGAATGCATGAAGCGGGCGGCGCTGACCCCATTGCGCGACAGACGATGGTAGGCCGGCGAGCGCAGCCAGTCGCCGCCGATCCCGTCGATCAGCACGCGCACCTCGACCCCGCGTGCCTTGGCCTCGGTCAGTGCGTCGATGAAGCGGCCGCCCCAACGGTCATCCTGAAAGATGTAGGACGATTGCCCGACGCTGGATGTCGCCGCGGCGATGGCCGCCAGCATGGGGGGATAGGCCTCGTCGCCGTTCTCGTACGCCTGCACGACAGTGCCTGCCAGCAGGGGACGGCCGGTGATATGGCCGATCCCGCGTCCCAGTGAGGCGAGGTCGCCGGCGTCCGGAGGCAGTGAACCGCCTTTGCGACCGGCGGGATCGTCGTCCTTCGGACGCAGGCGGCGGGCACGGCGTCTGACCCGGTTGACGCCGAACATCGCATAGGCGATCGCCCCGAGGAGCGGCGCGAACCACACAAGTCCGATCCAGCCGACCGACGACGCCACTTCCCGCTTGCGCAGCAGGATGTGGATGGTGACGCCGATGGCGAGCAGCAGCCCGATCGCCAGGGTTGGTTCGGACCGGCCATGCGTCAGGCTTTGCCAGATCTCGTTCATGGCGGCGGAAGGCCGCCGGGCAGGCGGCGGTCAATATCGGTGGTCGGTCGCTGTGTCATCGCACCCGTGGTGTTGTCGCGGGCCGTCGATAGTGCCGTGTGGCGATGGAAGCCGCAACGACAACCAATGGGCGGTCTTACCCGTGTCCCGATGGGATAGGCGCGCAGTTCGTGCGGCCAGAGGCGACGCAATCCTGGATCGCCGCCGCGTGCTGCAACTCATGCATCACGAACAGCACACCCAGGATCAGCACCACGATCAATCCCAACCCGACCACGGCGCGCCAAGGGGACGATTTCGGGTCTTCTTCAGTCATCGCGTCCTTCCTCGACCGCGTGGCAGGCGACCTGGATGTCGCCATCCATCACATGCAGCGGCTTTTCCACCCGGCACCGTTCACGCGCAAGCGGGCAGCGCGGGTGGAAGGCGCAGCCCGATGGCGGGGCGATCGGGCTTGGCAGTTCGCCGCCGACCGGGGTCCGAGCGCGGCCGACCTGCTCCAGGTCCGGAATGGCATCCAGCAGCAGGCGTGTGTACGGATGGCGTGGGCGCCTGAAGATCGCCTCGGCCGGTCCCTGCTCGACGATGCGGCCGAGATACATCACCCCCAGACGGTCCGCCATGTGGCGCACCACCGCCAGGTTGTGGCTGATGAACAGGTAGGTCAGGCCCAGCCGCTGCTGCAGGTCGCGCATCAGGTTGAGGATTTGTGCCTGGACCGAAACGTCCAGCGCGCTGGTGGGTTCGTCGCAGACCAGGAAATCAGGTTCGCTCGCCAGCGCCCGGGCGATGGAAATCCGCTGCCGCTGACCGCCGGAAAACTCGTGAGGGTACTTGTCGCCGTCGCGCACGGTCAGCCCAACCTGGGCAAGCAACGATCCGACACGCCCCTGCACCTCATTCGGGCGTGTCGCCAGATGGAACGCCCGGATGGGTTCGGCAACGATGTCGCTGACCCGCCAGCGCGGATTCAGCGACGCGTACGGATCCTGGAAGATCATGTTCATCCGCCGCCGCATCGCCGGCTGCGCCCGGGCGCTCGACAGCACCTGGTTCTCGAACAGGATGTCGCCGTTGCTGGGTTGGTACAATCCGACGGCAAGGCGGGCGATGGTGGATTTGCCGCAGCCGGATTCGCCAACCAGCGCGAAGGTGGTGCCCTGGGTGATGGTGAACGAGACATCGTCGA